>JAYTBY010000153.1:0-2044 GCA_043736755.1 Planctomycetota bacterium
GTCGGGCACCGCTACGACGTCTCGCTCGAGGACGAGCGCGAACGCGCTGCCCACGCTGCCGAGCGCGCGTCGGGCAAGGCCGGCGGAGTCCTGACCGCGATCATGCCGGGCGTGGTCGTCGAGCTCCTGGCGAAGAAGGGCCAGACGGTGGTGAAGGGCGCGCCGCTCCTCATCCTGTCGGCCATGAAGATGCAGAACGAGATCGGTGCGCCCGCCGACGGCGTGATCCAAGAGATCCACGTGTCCGCGGGACAAGCGGTCGTCGCGGGCGCCAAGCTCATGACGCTCGCGCCGATCGAGACGACCTAACACGCGCGTTCGATGCTGCGGTAGGCTCGGAGTCGGGCTTCGAGCGCCCAACCTCATGCAGAAGCGCATCCTCGCACTCGTCCTGGCGTTCCTCCTCCTCGTCGATTCGGCGCGCGCGACGTGGTCGATCGTCGTCGTGAACCACCGCACCGGTGAAGTATGCATCGCGGCCGCGACGTGCATCGGCAACTTCGACCTGAAGCCGGCGTTGTGCGTCATCCGCGTCGGCGAGGGCGGTGCGGCGGCTCAGTCCGTGATCGACTCCAGCGGGATGAACCGGCTCCGGATCTGGAACGAGCTCCAGAACGGCACGGCGCCGAACGAGATCGTCGCGCTCCTCGGCTCGCAGGATTCGCTACACCAGCGGCGTCAGTACGGGATCGTCTCCGTGCGCGGTGCTCCGGCGACGTTCACGGGTGTGCAGTGCGGTGCCGCGCGATTCGGTGTCTCGGGCACGACGGGTGATTTGTCCTACGCGATCCAAGGCAATGTCCTGACCGGTTCGATCGTCGTGACGAATGCAGAGGCCGCCTTCTTGGCCTCGAGCGGCGACTTGCCGACACGCGTCATGGCCGGGATGCTTGCCGCGCGTGCGCTGGGCGGAGACGGTCGCTGCTCGTGCTCGACCTTGATGCCCACGGCGTGCGGCGCGCCGCCGCCGAACTTCACTCAGGCGGATTCCACGGCGTTCCTCGTATGTGCGCGTTTGGGCGACATCGATGGCACGTGCGCCAGCGGCCAGAATTGCGCGAACGGGACGTACTGGTGCGATCTGCGCGAGATCAGTTCGTCGGGCGGATTCGATCCCGTCCTGCGCTTGGCGAGCGACACGATTCCCGAGTGGCGCTTCCAAGTGGGAGAGCGCGCGGATCACTTCCTCACGCGTGTGGCGTCGAGCACGACGCGGATCCCCGCGGATGGCACGAGTCGAGCGACGATCGATGTCGAGCTGCGGAATCTCGAAGACCAGCCCGTCAGTCCGTTTCTGCCGCGGCTCGAGGTCGCGGCCGCGGACTCAGTCGTCGTTGCCGACGCGAGCCCGTCGACGGACCTCGGCGGTGGACGGTTGCGCTTCACGCTCGCCTCGAATGGGGCCCTCGGAACCACCCGTTACTGGATCACCGTCGTTCACGGCAACGGCGCACGCGTCCGCTTGTGGCCGGCGCTCGAGCTCGAAGCCGTCGCGCCCGCGCCGATCCTTCTCGGGCGCGAGGTCGTCAGCGCTTCCGCCGGTGCGAGTGTTCCGGTGTGGCTCGACCTCGGCCCGACGCGCGCGGGTTCGATGCACCTCGTGCTGGGTACGTCGAGCGGAACGGCGCCCGGCTCGACCTTCCAAGGCGTGCACTTGCCGCTGAATCGCGATCGATTCCTGAACGCGAGCTACCTGCGCACGATCGGCGGACCGTTCATCGGAACGGCGGGCGTGCTGGATGCCAACGGTCGTGCCCTGGCTCGCTTCGAGCCGCCGCCGGGTTGGCTCGCGCCGCTCATCGGCCGACGTGTGGATTGGGCTGCATACGTGAGCGGATCACCGGCGATCGCAACGAACGCTGTGGGCCTCGACGTCGGACCATGAGCCACACGCGGAACGTGAGGCGCCTCGCACGGACCGTTTCGCGTTGCAGGTGACCGACACGAGTGGGGGGATCCCGAAGTTCGCTTCAACGGTCGCCCTGATTGCGTCATCCCTGCAAGAAGGTGCGACGACGCGGGTTAGTTGTGACCCTAGGGACGA
>JAYTBY010000154.1:0-2042 GCA_043736755.1 Planctomycetota bacterium
GGAGTCGGTGAGACCGAGGAAGTCCGCGAACCCGGATTCCGGCTCGAACGTCCCGAACCGATCCATTCGAACGAGCCCGGGACAAGCGAACCCACCGAGTTCGCGCCGACACTCTCCGCTCTCGTGGCGCGCGAGCGCGTCGACCTCGTCGTCGTGGCGCTCGAAGACCGTCGCAAAGCGCTGCCGGTCGACGATCTCCTCCAGTGCCGACTCGACGGCATCTCCGTGCTCGAACAGGAATCGCTGTACGAGCGCATCACGGGCAAGATCGCGGTCGAAGCGCTGCGTCCTTCGTACTTGATCTTCAACGAGGGCTTCTCGCGCCATCCGTGGGCGGACTTGTCGAAGCGCGCGTTCGACCTCGGGATGGGCATCCTGATCCTGCTCGTCACGTGGCCGCTGATGGTCTTCACCGCGATCGCCGTGCGTTTCGATTCGGCTGGCCCGATCCTCTTCACGCAGGAGCGCGTCGGTCGGGATGGACGTCCGTTCGTGCTCCTGAAGTTCCGCAGCATGCGTGCCGACGCCGAGAAAGCGACGGGTCCCGTGTGGGCCAAACAGGACGACCCGCGGATCACGCGCGTCGGCCGCTTCATCCGCAAGACGCGCCTCGACGAGTTGCCGCAGCTCGTGAACGTGATCGCCGGCCACATGTCGATCGTGGGGCCGCGTCCGGAGCGCGAACACTTCGTCGCCGAGCTCGCGCAGAAGATCCCCTACTTCCGCCAGCGTCACGTGGTGAAGCCGGGACTGACCGGTTGGGCGCAGATCAACTATCGCTACGGAGCGTCGTTCGAGGACTCGCTCCAGAAGCTGCAGTACGACCTCTACTACATCAAGAATCAGTCGCTGCTCTTCGACCTCTCGATCCTGTTCAACACGGTCAAGATCGTGCTGTTGCGCAAGGGCACGTGACGCGGTGTAGGATCGCGGGATGTCGCTGATTCGAGTCGAGATCATCCTCGCGTCCGTCGTGCTGGCCGTGGTGAGTTGCTCCGGAACTCCGCCACGCGGAGTGCGACTGCAAGAGCTCACGTGGCCCGAGGCCGAGCGCGCTCTCACACCAAAGACGATCGTCGTGATCCCGCTCGGCGCCGCGTCGAAGGAGCACGGTCACCACCTGCGACTCGAGACCGATCTGCTGCTCGCTGAGCGCCTCACCGAGCGCGTCTTGGACATGGCCGACGTGGTCGTCGCGCCGACCGTCCAATACTCGTACTACCCGTCGTTCGTCGAATACCCCGGTTCGACGCATCTGCGGCTCGAAACTGCCCGCGACACCATCGTGGACCTCTGCACAGGGCTCGCACGCTTCGGTCCGCGGCGTTTCTACGTGCTGAACACCGGCGTTTCGACGCGGCATCCGCTGAAGGCCGCGGAGGAGATCCTCGCCGCGTCAGGCATCCGCATGCGCTGGACGAACCTGCTCGAAGTGCTCGGTCCGATCGAAGCCGAAGTCGCCGAGCAGACATTCGGCACGCACGCCGACGAAATCGAGACTTCGATCCTGCTCGCGATCGCCCCGCACACCGTGGACATGTCGAAGGCCGTGCGCGACGGCGACGAGCAGCGCGGGCAGGGCCTCACGCGCGATCCCGCGAACGAATCGGCGACGTACTCCCCGAGCGGCGTGTTCGGCGACGCGACGCTCGCCTCGCGCACGAAGGGCGAACGCGTGTGGGAGCACTGGGTCGCGAGCGTGCTGCGTGAGATCGAGGAGCTGCGTGCGGAGTCTCTGCCCGGGGAACAACGTTGACGAGGGCGCTGCGATTCGCGGAATGTCCTGTTTCGTGAGTCCGCGCGAACGCCTCTACTCGGGGGAGCGCGCCGAGATCGTCTGTGGCCCGACCCAGCAACCGGGCTTCCGATCGCATCGCCGAACAGGACTTCGGTTGGTACCCGTTCACGGGTCGCCCGAGGTTGGAGAATGTGAAACTCGTTGACCCGAGTTGGAATTCGGGCAAGAACCGGCGTGAGTGCGCCGATCCCCTGATCGAATGAACGAGGCCGCCGCGAATCCCGATTGTCCCGGTTGTCAAACG
>JAYTBY010000155.1:0-4494 GCA_043736755.1 Planctomycetota bacterium
GGCGGACTGACGGTGGACCGGAATGTCCCTGACGAAAACGACCGCGGCGCCGGAGTACGGCGCCGCGGTCGTTCGTATCAGAGGAAGACGGTCAGACCGTCGGTCCATCACCGGGACGGCACGGCCCTCTCGTTACCCGTGGTTCGCTCGGCAAGCCTCGCTCACGAGCTCACGAATCCCCGCCCACAGGGTTACTTCCACCCCAACGCCGCACAGAACCACCAAGTCGCCGCACCAACTCCCGCCGCCGCCGGGATCGTCAGCACCCACGCCCACACGACGCGCGCCGCGACGCCCCACTTCACCGCGTGGACCCCGCGCGTCGACCCAACCCCGAGGATCGCGCCCGTGATCGTGTGCGTCGTCGAAACCGGGATCCCCAGCATCGTCGCGCCGTACAAAGTCGCTGCACCGGCCGTTTCCGCGGCGAATCCGTGCACCGGCTGCAACTTGCAGATCTTCTGACCCATCGTCTTCACGATGCGCCAACCGCCCATCAACGTGCCGAGTCCCATCGCCGCGTGACAAGCGAGCACGACCCACAACGGTGCATCCGCGTTCTTGTCGAGCTGTCCCGCGGTGATCAACACAGCCAGCACGATCCCCATCGTCTTCTGCGCGTCGTTGCCACCGTGACCAAGGCTGTACGCGGCCGCCGAAACGAGCTGCAGACGCTTGAAGAGCTTGCCGACGCGCGACGGTGACGCTTTCCGGAAGATCCAGTACGTCGCGATCATGAACGTCCAGCCGAGCAACATGCCCAACATCGGCGCGAGGAAGATGAAGATGCCGACCTGGATCAGGCCCTTCTGCGTCGGACTCCCGTAGACGAGCGCTTCGGGTCCGACAGCCGCGAGCGCCGCGCCCGCGAGCCCGCCGACGAGCGCATGCGACGAGCTCGACGGCAGTCCCCACCACCACGTCAACAGGTTCCAGACGATCGCGCCGACGAGCCCCGACGTCACGATCGCGAGCGTGACGTGCTCCTGCACGACCGTCCCCTTCCCGATCGTCGCCGCGACGTGCGGCTCGAAGACCAGGAACGCGATGAAGTTGAAGAACGCGGCCCAAATGACCGCGTATCGCGGAGAGAGCACCCGCGTCGACACGACGGTCGCGATCGAGTTCGCTGCGTCGTGGAAGCCGTTGATGAAGTCGAAGGCGAGCGCGAGCCCGATGATCGCCCAGACTACCCAGGGGTCAGACATTCTTGAGCACGATGCCTTCGATGACGTTCGCGCAGTCCTCGCACTTGTCGGTGGCGGACTCGAGGACCTCGATGATGTTCTTCCACTTGATCACGTGGATCGGATCCGGGTTGTTCTCGAACAACCGCGCGAGAGCCTGACGTTCGATGCGGTCGGCCTCGCTCTCGAGTCGGTGCACTTCGCGCACGCGCTGGCGCACGGCATCCGCGTCCTTGATGTGGCGCAAGTGCGGCATCATCTCGACGATCAGTGCCGTCGCGCGCACGAGACACCGCGCGAGCTCCTTCGACTCCTCCATCGGCTTGTCGATTTTGAAGAGCACAATGCGGTCGACAGCCGTGTCGACGCGGTCGAGGATGTCGTCGAGACGACACACGAAGTCGTGGATGTCCTCGCGATCGATCGGCGTGATGAACGTCTTGTTCAAACGCTCGATGACCTCATGCGTGAGCTCGTCACCGACGTGCTCGAGCTCCTTGATGTGCCGCATGCGACCTTCGAGGTCGTCGAAGCGCTCGAGGAACTCCTGGAGAGCCAAGGTGCACGCGTGGGCGTTCGCGGCGGCCTTGTCGAAGAGGTCGAAGAAGACGTCGTCCCGGGGGATCAGGTTGAGCATGCAGGGTGCGCAGAACGGGGTTCCTCGGGAGTCCGAGACCGCGCCTGCGACCGGGCCTCCGAAAATGAAGATTTCGTCAAGAACATGGCCTTCTGGGGCCCGGGAGTCGAGGACCGGGGAGTCGGCCTCTCGGGCGGGGCCCGAGCCCTGAAACCTCGGGGCGGGACCAGCATCCCCTCCCGAAGGACACCGCGATTCGAAGACGGACAGCGCCAGGCCGCTCGGGCAGGTGCCGAGGCCGGTCGAGGACCCCGCTCCTCCTGTGTCTCGGGCGAGCACGTCGATAGATTCTGCCCGACTTGAGTCCTCGCTTTCGTTCGCCCACCCGCTCGACAATCATGTCGCGACCCGTCCTCTCCGTGCTCTCAATCGTCCTCTTCGTCGCGAGCGCGTTCGGTCAGGCGGTCACGCCGACGGACCCGAGCGCTGCGGTGCGCGCAATGCTCGACGACCAGCCGCTGCCGCTCTCGCGCGGAGGCCTGGTGCTGACCCTGGGTCAACCACCGCCCGCGCAGCTCGAGTGGGTCGAGATGCACGACAGCTGGGGTGGGCACTGGCGGCGTCTCGACGACGAACACTTCACGGCGTGGCGCAAGGACGACGGTCCGGTGCTGTGCGTCTCCATGGCGCCCGATCTGTTCGCGAACGCGGGTGTGTCCGCCCAGGAACCTGCCGGCACCAGCTCTGCATTCGGCTCCTTCGAACCGACGCGACCGATCTGGTCCACGCAGCGCCCAGGCCTCCTCGTGTTCTCGCACGATCAGCGCTTCTATCGATTCCGAAGCGAGCCGATCGTGCGGTTGCCCATCAGCGGAACCGGCGTCGGCATCGATCTGACTCCCCCGTCCGAGCAGTTCGCGGAGCTCTTGCGCCGGCCGGACTACCGGATGTCGATGGAGTTCGTCTACGCGTTCCTACAGAACCGTCGGGTTCCGTCGGTGGTTGCGCTTCTCGCTCCGTTCCAACCGGCGTGCCGCTCGAAGCTCCCCTACACAGTCATCTGGGGTGAGCATGATCGCTGGGATTGGGCTGTGCGCGTGCAAGAGCTCGTGTCGCAGGTCTCCGACACGCCCTTCACGCTCGACGACGTGTTGAACGACGTCTTCGCGAGCGTCGCTGGTTCCGACCCGTGGATCGCAGCGCGCGTCGGACTCGGTCGGCCGACGGCCGCGAGTTCGAGCGAGGAGATCCTGGCCTGGCTCGACACGGTGCGGCGCTGGCTCGATGCGCGCCGCGACGAACTTTCGCGGGGCGTCCTCGCCGTCCTCGAGAAGCAATCGGATGCGTGGCTGGCCGCACCCGTGCCGCTCACGCCGACCACCACGCGGCTCGAGTACGGCCTGGACCTCGCGAGCCGACTCGGTGCAGGCAACATCCGTGCGGGGCACCTCGCGGAGTACCTGCCGGTACTCGAAGCGGACCCCGAACAGTGGGGCTTGCTCGCGTGTGTGCACGAGAGCTTCCGTGCGCTGCAGCAGAGGTGTTTGGATCGCGGAGGCCATCCCGACTCCGCGATTCGACGTTACCTGGCGCAGCATCGACCGGCGATCACGGACAGCCAGGACGCGATCTTCGACTGGGAGTGGTTGGTGGAGCTAAACCGCGCGGCACAGCTCGGCGCGGCGGCGCGCGTGTTGCGCGCGTGGATCGAACCGCAGCCCGAGGGCTGGCTCGAATCACCGACACCTGGTCACGACGGGAAGTCACGGATCCGGTACTACCTCGAGCTCGCGAACGAACTCGACAGCGAGTACGGCGGGACCACGAAGTGGATGGAGCGACTGCGAGCGGTGAACTCCAACGCCGAGCTCGCGCCACTCTTGGGACGCTTGCGCGGCCTGATCAGCGCACGCATGCAAGGTGAGGCGACGGTCGCGGAAGCGGAAGGTCGTCGCGCCACCGCAGCCGCGCTGCTTTGCCTCGCGCATCGAGCGCTGGGCGGTGAAGCCGCGCTGCCGCAGACGGCCCTGAGCACGCTCGCGTCGAACCCCGCCACGTTGCTGGGTCGCGCGGCGAAGTTGGGTGTGCCGCTCGCGCTGCTCGCGTGGCCGCCGCTCGATCCGGCCCATGCGGAATCGGAACGATTGGCCGAGTTGCTCGAGGCCCGCGAGGATCTCGCGTCGATGCCGTTGCAGACCATTTTGGGCCTATTTTCTGGCCGTTCCGAAGAATTGGTGGCCGCGCACAAGCGACACGATCCAGGAGTGACGCTCCTCGCGCTCTCCGGCGACGGACCGTCGCTCGTCCCGACCCGCAAAGCCAAAGAGGTCCGGTGGCGCAAGTTCGTCGACGCATCCGGTGACGATCCCGACGATCCCGTCGCCAAGCAGTTGCAGAAGATCCGCATCCTCGAGTCGCGCCTCGAGTCGTCGCGTTGGCTCCGGAATTGGAACGGCACATCTGGGCTAGAGGCAGAATCGGCCGCGTTGCTCTCCGTCCGTGACGACGTCGGCAGCGCGCATCGAGACATGACGGAGGACCTCGCGCGGGGCGAATCGAAGTTGCGCGAGAGCGAGCTGTTGCTGAACTCGACGGACTTTTCGACCACGAGGGGCCTCGAAATCCGCCGCGGACTCGAGGTGGCCAGGCACGAGTTCGAGCTCGAACTGAAAGAGGTCCGCGACACGTCGGAACGCTCGCGCCACGAGTGGAACAACCTCGATGCAAGCA
>JAYTBY010000156.1:0-2037 GCA_043736755.1 Planctomycetota bacterium
CGCGCGCTCGTCTACTCGAACGACGGCACGGGCGGTTGGGCAGCGGGATCACGGACGACAGCGGGTGCTTTGCTCGATCTGTGCGGGCTCGTGAACGCGGGCGCAGCGGACGGGATCGTCGAGCACCAACAGATCGACATGGAGCGCGTGTTGCGCATCGCACCCGACGTGTTCGTGTGCGGAGCACCCGTGCGCGCCGAAGCCGGCAGCGCCACGCGCGCCGTACTTCTCGCCGCGGCGCCGTTGAAGCAACTTCCGGCTGTGCGTGACGAACGTATCGCGCTGATACCCAGCGTGCTGCTCTCGGCCGATTCACCCGCGCTCCTCGAGGCCGCGGAGGCTCTCGAGCGCGAGATTTTGCGTCTCTACCCGGGGTCGAAGTGAAGGAGTTCGCGCCGGGACAGGCCTTCACCGGTGCGTTCGACGCCGCGACGCAGATGATCCTGCCCGCGGACTGGGCGACGCACGTGCATCTCCTGCGGCACGGCGAGGTCGCCGAACTGACGCAACGTGTCGTGCGTGGACAGATGGACGTCGCGCTGTCCGCGCGCGGCATCGAACAAGGCGACGAGCTCGCGCGCTGGATCGCGCGCCACGAGCCGCGCCCCGAGGTCGTGTGGTCGAGCGATCTCGTGCGCTGTCGCGTACTCGCGGAACGGATCGCGAAGCTGCACGGCGTTCCCATGCGCATCGACGCGCGCTTGCGCGAACAGAGCATGGGCACGTGGGAAGGTCGCTCGTGGGCCGAGATAACGGCCGCCGAGCCGGCTGCGGTCACGGCGTACTGGAACGACTATCACACCGCGCGACCGACACGCGGCGAGAGCTTCGCCGATCTGGAGCGCCGCGCGAACGCGTGGTGGGACGAAGCGACGACGGCGCACCGCGGTCAGCGCATCCACGTGGTGACGCACATCGGCGTGATCCGTGCTTTCCTGTGCCGCGCGTTCGGCGTGAGCGGTTCACAAGCGTTGCGGTTCGCACCAGCGACCGCGTCGCATACGAAGATCGCCGTGTCGGAAGCGGGCGCAGTCGTTTCGAGCCTCGGTGAGCGACCGTGGCTCTTCGCGGAACGCGTGGACCGTCACCTGCCCGCGTTGAGCCCGCGCCCGCGCATCGCGATCTCCGGCTCGGCCGGAACGGGCAAGACGACACTGGGCCGCGCGCTGGCCGCGAAACTCGGCGTCCCGTTCATCGAAGAGGGCATGCGACGGCGAATCGAGGCCGGGTTTCGTCCGCACGGCTACGGCGCGCGCGAGTGGGCGATCCTGATGCGCGAGTTGTGGGACGAGCACCTCGCCGGTGAGGACGCAGCCGCCGACGGCTTCGTCGCCGACCGTTCGAGCCTCGATTTCGCGGCATTTTGGCTGCACTACGGCCTGCACGAGGACGTCGACGCGACGGAACGCTTCGTGGCCGAGATGCGCGCGCACGCCGAGCGCTACGACCGGATCGTGCTGCTCCCCTGGGGCGCGATCCCGCTCGTCGACGACGGCGTGCGCTCGACGAATCGCTGGACGCAGTTGCGCTACCACTCGATCCTCGAGGGCCTGCTCGAGCGCATGGCCCCGGGGCTTGTCGTGCGTATGGACGCCGCGGGCTCGGTTCAGGACCGACTCGATGTCGTGCTCTCCGAGCGCTCGACCTGAGAACGGCGCCCGCCGTCGACCACCAAGTCACCAAGCCGTCCTACCCATGTCTCTGGTTCCACATCGAAGGGTCCTGGATTCAAAGAGATGCGTGCCGAGAATGCCGTGGTCATCCAGGAATTGAACCGCGCGCTGCATCCGACCGATTCGCGCGCGGTCGCCGACGACTTGCGGCGCGGTCCAACCGGCGAGGCGGCGTTCGCACGAGAGCCACACGCCCTCGACGCGGCCGTGAAAGAGCGGTTCGGGCACGGGAAGAGCGGGAAAACGTGCGCGGACGAGTTCGAGCGAGCGCATGTGCAGCGCGAGCTGCGGCACGTTCTTCGGGCACAGCGGGATGTGCAACGTCCACGCGCCCGGCCCGCCAACGACTGCGCCGCGCGTTTTG
>JAYTBY010000157.1:0-4484 GCA_043736755.1 Planctomycetota bacterium
GCAACGGCTCGAGCTCCACTCCCGCGCCCGCGGCGGAGAACGCCACAGCCGCCGTGCTGCACTGGAACACTGTCGCCGTCGACTGTTCCGGCCTCGACCACTCGCCCACGGTGACCATGCTCCCGGACGAGTCGAACTTGGATCTCGTCCACACGCAGGGTGAGCAGGGTGGCCCGTGTCGCGCCTCGCGCGCGATGGCCATCGTCCACATCGCCACGTTCGAAGCGTTGAATGCCGTGGTCGGCGGCTACGAGAGCTACCTCACGATCCCGGCCGTGACGGAAGAGACTTCGGTACGCGCGGCGATCGCACAGGCTTCGCACGACACCCTTGTCGCGCTGTTCCCCTCGCAAGTCGCGCGGCTCGACTACAAGCTGGAGACCGATCTCGCGGCCATCGCCGACAGCGCCGCGAAAACGCGCGGTATCGCGCTGGGCGCGGACTGCGCCGAGGCCATCCTCGATGAGCGCACCGGCGACGGCTCGAACCATGCGGAGCAGACGGTCGGTGTCGAGTACATCGCCGGCACCGGCCCGGGCGAATGGCGTCCGGACCCGATCAGCGGTCTGACGAAAGCGATCGGTTCCCTGTGGCCCGGTGTCACGCCGTTCGCGATGACCGATGGCGACCAGTTCCGGATCATCCCGCCGCCCGCGCTGGACAGCGAGGAGTACGCGCTGGCCTACAACGAGGTGAAAGTCCTCGGCGGCGACGGTGAGAACACGCTGACGTTGCGCAACGACGACCAGACGTTCGTCGGCATCTATTGGGCCTACGACGGCACGCCGACTCTGTGCGCCCCGCCGCGCCTCTACAACCAGATCGTGACTCAGATCGCCGCGCAGGAAGGCACGACGGGTATCGAGCTCGCGCGCTTGCTCGTACTCGTCAACGTCGCGATGGCCGACGCGGGCATCGCCGCTTGGGACTCGAAGTACTTCTACAAATTCTGGCGACCGGTCGGAGGCATCCGCGAGGGTGACACGGACGGCAACGACGACACGGCGGTCGACGCGGACTTCTACCCGCTCGGCGCGCCGGCGAGCAACC
Source organism: Planctomycetota bacterium (assembly GCA_043736755.1). GTDB lineage: Bacteria > Planctomycetota > UBA1135 > UBA1135 > JAEUHZ01. The sequence goes on from JAYTBY010000157.1 coordinate 1,051, forward strand.
TGTCGGCCCTCAACTTCACTCCGCCGTTCCCGGCGTACCCCTCGGGGCACGCCACGTTCGGCGGCGCACTGTTCCAGACGATGCGCCGCTTCTACGGCACGGACGAAATCGCGTTCACGTTCGTCTCGGACGAGTTCAACGGCGTGACCCTGGACAACGAAGGAGATCCCCGGCCACTCGTCCCGCGCACGTTCGAGGACTTCACGGCTGCAGAAGAAGAGAACGGCCAGAGCCGGATCTACCTCGGCATCCACTGGAACTTCGACAAGGTCGAAGGCATCGAGCAGGGCAACAACGTGGCGAACTGGGTGTTCGACCACGTGTTCACCCCGGACTGAGCCTCGACGAGTCATGGGACGCCGGCCCGGCTCTCCTCGAGAGCCGGGCCGGCGTCGTCTCGTTGGTACCCTCGGACGCGTGGCAAGCGAGGAACGACCCCGCGGACTGGAAGAACTCGTCTTCGAGTGTCTCGAGCGCATGGAGGCCGAAGGTGCTCCTGCTCTCGACGCTTGCTGTGGCGAACATCCGACAGAGGCGGCGCAGATCCGTGAGCGCGTCGAGCTTCTGCGACGCATGGGGCTCCTCGGCTCGACCGACGGCGCACCGAAGGTGCCCGAGCGCCTCGGTGATTTTCGCCTGATCGAACGACTCGGGTCCGGCGGCATGGGTGTCGTCCACCTGGCCGAGCAGGTCTCGCTGAAGCGCGTGGTCGCGCTCAAGTTGATCCGGCCCGAGCAGTTGTACTTCGCCAACGCGCGCGAACGATTTCAGCGCGAGATCGAAGCGATCGCGCGACTACAGCATCCCTCGATCGTCCCGATCCACGCGACCGGCGAGGAGAAAGGGATCCCCTTCTACGCGATGGAGCACGTGCGCGGCGCGAGCCTCGCGCAGGTGCTCGCGGCGTTCGCAGATCGGGATCCGGCTGCGCTGACGGGGCGCGACCTTCGCGATGTCGTCGCGCTCGCTGCACCGCGCGGATCCGAGGCTGTCGGCCCGATCTTCGCCGGATCCTGGAGCGAAGCCGCGACGAGGCTCGCGCGAGATCTTGCGCTGGCCGTGCAACACGCGCACGAACGCGGTGTCCACCATCGCGACGTCAAGCCGTCGAACGTGATGATCGCGATCGAGGGCCGCATCGTGCTGCTCGACTTCGGACTCGCGAGCCTGGGTGCCACCGGTGGTCTGACGCGCACGGGATCGCAGATCGGGTCGCTGCCCTACATGTCGCCCGAACAACTGCGCGGGCAAGTCGACCGCATCGGCCCGCGCACGGACGTGTACGGCATCGGCGTGACGCTGTACGAGATGCTGGCGCTCGCGCCGGCGTTCGAGGATCCGGGCGATACGGAGATCCTGCGGGCGCGGATCCTCGATGCTCGTGCGCTGCCACTGCGGGCCATCCACCGCGGAATCGCGGCCGATCTCGCGCTCGTGTGCGCCACCGCGATGCAGGCCGAGCCTGCGAACCGATACGCGAGTGCGGCGGCTCTCGCCGCAGACCTCGATTGCGTTCTCGAGATGCGTCCGATCGCTGCGCGCGCTCCGAGCACGATCGCACGCCTCTCGTCGTGGGCGCGTCGCAGTCCCGCGCGTGCGATCTCCGCCGCGCTCGCGGCGGCCATCGTGATCGGCGGACCGCTCGTGTTCGGACTACAACAATCGGCGGCCAATGTGCGCATCGAAGCGGCGAACGCCGATCTCGAGCAAGCACTGAAGGAGTCCGAAGCGCAGCGATCGCGCGCAAATCGCGAACGCGAAGCCGCGGACACGAATCTCGCCAAGGCGATCCAAGCCGTGGATGTGATGTTGACGCGCGTCGGACAGGACAAGCTACGCGATGTGCCGCATCTCGTTTCCGTCCGCCGCGATCTTCTGCAGGACGCACTGCAGTTCTACGAGGGACTCCTCGCCGAGCAGGGCAGCGATGAAGGGCTTCGTCGAGAAGTCGAGCGAGCGCGCGCCCGTGTTTCGCTGCTCCACATGACGCTGGGAGACCTCGACGTCGCGGAGCGCGAACTCACGCTGCTCGCGGCCACGATGCGTGCCGATGCCGAGCGCCCCGATGCCGACGACGAGACTCTGCGCGCGTTCGCCGACGCTTCGAGCAGCCTGGGGGAAGTTCTCGCGCGACGCGACGCTCACGACAGCGCGCGCGAGCACATCCTCGCGGCGGTCGCGATCCTCGAGCGGATCCCCGCCGAACGGCGCTCGGCGCTCACCGTGCTCCAACTCGGCGCGCACCACGACAAGTTGGCCGAGCTCGGGCAACGTCGTGGCTTGGCGGCCGATGCCGAAGAGCACGCACGCGCGGCGGTCCTCGTGTCACGAACCGGACTGGAGCGTTTCCCCGACGAATCGGGGTTCGCTCTCGCCCTCGGACGACAGCTCGATCGCCTCGGGTCGATCCGCTTACGCTCGCGGAACCCGGTCGAGGCGGTGGAGTTGCTCACCGAATCGGTCGGCGTGCTCGAGGACTATCGCACTCGCGATCCGCTCGATGCACATGGCCGGGCCAAGTTGGCGGCAGCCTCGATCAACCTCGCAAACGCGCTGGAGGCTGTCGGTCGAGCCGCTGACGCGCGCGCGAGCAGCGCGCGGGCACAGGGCCTCGGCGACGCACTCGTGCGCGATTTCCCGGACGTGCCCTCGCACCGCACGGACCTTGCGATAGCGAACCTGCAGCTCTTCACGCACGCCTACCGTAGCCGTGATCTCGACACGGCGAGGTCGTTCCTCGAACGCGCGTCGTCGCTCCAAGAGTCCGTGGCGATCCTCCGACCAAGCGATTCGACCTTCCTGGCCGAGATGGCCGGCACGCGCAATAACTTCGCCGTGCTGGAGACGGCGCTCGGTCGCGACGAGGAAGCGCTCGTCCATCTCGCGCGCGGTATCGAATACCTCGACCGAGCCCTCTCGCTCGTGCCTGGACACCGCCACTGGACCGAGATCGCGCGCGTGATGCGCAACAATCGCGCGATGGCGCTCGTCGGAGTCGGGCGCTGGCGCGAAGCAGCGGACATCGCTGCTTCGATCGACGTGGAGGAACGCGACTGGGCCACGAATCGGGCACAGGTTTACGAGCGCGCAGCGCGGGTCGCGTCGAAGGACTCAGCGCTCGTCGAGGCGATGCGCGCCATCGAATCCAGTGCCTTGCGCGATCGCGCGCTTGTGGAGCTCGAGCTGGCCGTGCGCCTCGGTCGAACGGAATGGACGGAACTCGGGGATCCCGACGAGTGGACCTCGTTGCGCGATGACGCGCGATTCCAAGCGCTCGTGCGCGCCTCGACCGAGCCGCGCTGATCGGTATTCGTCGACTCCGGATCGCAAGCCGCTCGCGCGAAAGATCCGGGGTTTTCTAGTAACGCAACGCCTCGCTCCCGGATGGTTCCGACGAGGCCGTGCACCCACGTCGAGGAAGGACGTGGACCTCC
>JAYTBY010000158.1:0-4483 GCA_043736755.1 Planctomycetota bacterium
TGCCACAGCTTGATCCCGGGAATTTCTTGCGGTTCGAAGCCGAGAGAAAGAAGTTCCTTCTCGGGCAGTTCGAGCGGCTTTCGGCAGCCTTCGCAGATCTTGCGTGCTAGCCGCTGCGCACCGATGCAGAGGAGCGAGCTCGACACCATGAACGGGTCGACGCCCATGTCCATCAGACGCGTTATCGTGCTGGGCGCGTCGTTCGTGTGCAGCGTCGACAACACGAGGTGGCCCGTGAGCGCGGCCTTCACCGCGATGTCGGCGGTCTCCTTGTCGCGAATCTCGCCGACCAGGACGACGTCGGGGTCCTGACGCAGGATCGAGCGCAAGGCACCCGCGAACGTGAGACCGCGCTTCGGATTCACCGGCACCTGATTGATGCCGTCCATCCGGTATTCGACCGGGTCCTCGACCGTCACGACGTTGACGTCGGGCGTCGCGACCTCTTGCACGCACGAGTACAGCGTCGTCGACTTGCCCGAACCCGTCGGACCGGTCACGAGCAACATGCCGTACGCGGCGTTGATCGCTTTGCGAATGTGCGCGACGGCTTGCGGCTCGTAGCCGAGCGTGTCGAGCTTCAACGAGGCCGAGCCGCCGTCGAGGATCCGCATGACGGCTTTTTCGCCGCCGACCACGGGCAGAATCGAGAGCCGGAAGTCGATCGTGCGGCCTTCGTAGCGCGCTTGGAACTTGCCGTCTTGCGGCACGAAACGCTCGGCGATGTCGAGGCTCGACATGATCTTCAAGCGTGAAATCACAGCGGGGAGAATTCCCCTCGGCGGCGTCATCACGAGACGCATCGCGCCGTCGATGCGGTAGCGGATGCGCAGCGTCTTGTCGCCGGGCTCGACGTGGATGTCGCTGGCCTTCTCCTTCAAGGCCTTCAGGATCATCATGTTCACGAGCTTGACGGCCGGCGAGTCCTCGCCCGTACCTTCGAGCCCCTGATCGGAAAGCTCGGCGACGGTCTGGCCGTCGGCCTTCACCTCGAGCTGGTCTGTGCTGGCGTTGACGTCACCCAGCATCGCGTCGACTTGCTTCGCGCCGGCCTGGTACGCGCGCTCCAGCGCTTTCACCAGTGCGGGCGGTGACGAGAGGACCTGACGGATCTGGCAACCCGTGCGGCGCTTCAGATCGTCGATGAGCAACACGTCGAACGGATCACTGACCGCGATCGTCAGCAGGTCGCCGTTCTTCGAGAGCGGCAGGATCGAGTGCTCGAGGCACGTCTCCTGCGGCAACGCGCCGAGAGCCTGTGCGTCGGGCGACGCGTGCCCGAGGTCGACCGGTGCGAGGCCACTGGCTCGTGCGAGCACTTCCAGCAGTTGGCTCTCCGGCACGGTGCCAGCCGCGAGCAGCCGATCGAGGACGTTTCCGCCCTTGTCGCGAGCGATGTTCCAGTCGGCTTCGGTGATGAGCCTTGCGTCGACGAGGAGTCGACGGATCTTGCCCGAGACGCGGACCATGGCGGGCGTCAGGCCGCGCCGCGTGCCAGCGTGCGCAGCTCGCCAGGTTCGCCGACATAACGCTCGGCCGTCTGCAGGGAGACCTTGCCCGACCGCACGAGATCCGCGAGGGAGGACGACATGGTGCGCATGCCCATGCGGCCACCGGTCTGGATCTGCGAATAGACTTGGTGGCCCTTGCCGTCGCGGATCAGCGCGCGGATGGCCGGCGTCGCGAGCATGACCTCGGCCGCCATCGCGCGGCCCTTCCCGGTCTGAACGGGCAAGAGCTGCTGGCAGAACACCGCTTCGAGCGTGAACGAGAGCTGCGTGCGCACTTGCGACTGCTGGTGCGACGGGAACACGTCGATGATGCGGTTCACGGTCTGCACTGCGTCCGACGTGTGCAGCGTCCCGAACGTCAAGTGACCGGTTTCTGCGAGCGTCAGCGCTGCTTCGATGGTTTCGAGGTCGCGCAACTCGCCGATGAGCACGTAGTCGGGGTCCTGACGCAACACACTGCGCAGCGCCTTGTGCATGCTCTGCGTGTCCGCACCCAACTCGCGCTGGTTCACCATGCACTTCTTGTGACGGTGCGTGAACTCGACCGGGTCCTCGATCGTGATGATGTGACCCTGCTGCGTCGTGTTGATGAAGTCGATCATCGCCGCGAGCGACGTCGACTTGCCCGAGCCCGTGGCACCCGTGACGAGCACGAGCCCTGAGTTCATGTTGCAGATCTTCTCGCACACCGCGCGCGGCATGCCGAGGCGCTCGAAGTCCGGGATCGCGTGCGGAATCGAGCGCATGACTGCCGCGACGGCGCTCTGCTGGAAGAACACGTTCGCGCGGAAGCGACCGCTGCCCTCGAGCCCGAACGAGCAGTCGAGCTCGAGTTCGCGGTCGAGTTTCGCGATCTGGTCCGAGTTCAGGATGCTCGTCGCGAGACGCCGCGTGTCATCCGCCGTCAACGCTGGATGCTCGACGGGCAGGAGCTCGCCATCGATACGGATCCGCGGCGGGGAGTTGACCGACACATGCAGGTCGGAGCCGCCCTGGCGCACCATGAGCGCCAGCAATTCTTCCATCGTGATCATCGACGCGCGCCTCGTAGGGGTTCTGGCGCGGAAGGGATCGGAAGGAACGACCGGCCGACTGGAGCCGGAAACGGTTTCCGACGCGGAGGTGGTTCGCGTGGACTACGGAGCCGGGCTCCTACTCCTCGTCGTGCTTCTTCCCGTACTGCGCGAGCACTTTGGCCTGCTCGTTCACCGGGACCTGCGCGTAGTGCGCCAGCTTCATCGTGTAGCTGCCCTCGCCGGCGGACTGCGACTTGAGGTCGCGGTGGTACGTGAGCAGCGTCGAGAGCGGCACGTGCGCCTTCACGATCGTCGTGTGACCGCCGTCCTCGTTGTCCTGGTCCACGACGTGGCCACGGCGGTGACTGGTCAGGTCCGAGAAGATCGCGCCCGCCGCGTGGGTCGGCACGTGGATCGTCACCTCCATCACGGGCTCGAGCAGGATCGGGTTGGCTTTCGTGAATCCGTCGCGAAATGCCCGCGCGCCGGCGATCTTGAAGCTCGCTTCGTCCGAGTCGACGTCGTGGAACTTGCCGTCGTAGAGCTCGACCTCGACGTCGATGACTTCGCTGTTCGTCATCACGCCCGTCGACACGATCTCACGGATCCCCTTCTCGACCGCGGGGATGAAATTCCGCGGGATGGTCCCGCCGACCACCATGTCGCTGAACACGAAACCACTGCCGGCCGGCAGTGGTTTCACGCGCAAGTACACCTCGCCGAACTGACCGCGGCCACCCGACTGCTTCTTGTGTCGATGGTGACCTTCACTCGGGCGATGCACCGTTTCCTTGTAGGCGATGCGCGGCAAGTGGGTCGTGATCTCCACGCCGTAGCGCCGCTTGAGCCGCGCCTCGGCGATCTGGAGGTGCAAGTCGCTCATCCCGTGCGCGACCATTTCGTGCGTGAGCGGATCGTGACGCACGCGAAACGTCGGGTCCTCCGCCTCGAGCTTGTGGAGCGCCTCGCCGATCTTCTGTTCATCCGCGCGCGACTTGGGCAGCACCGCGGCCGCGACCATAGGCTCGGGAAGCGGCGGCATCGGCACATGCGCGGCCTTCTTGCCGGGCAGCGCGAACGCCGCGCCGAACGGGACGCCGTCGACCTTCGTGAAGGCGACGATCTCGCCCGGTCCAGCGTTCTCGATCGGTTCCCGCTTCTTGCCGACGATGCGGAACAGACCGCCGATCTTCTCGCCCTTCTCGGGTGAGTTCGGCCCGACGATCGAGGCGTGCGCGGACAACGTGCCGCGGTGGATGCGTGCGATGCAGACCTTGCCGACGTGGCTATCGCTCTTCACGTTGAAGACGACGCCGGTTACATCGCCGTTCGGATCGGGCTTCACCTCGGTGTCATCTGCGGTGCGGAAGTGGATCTCGTCCGCGCCCGGCGCGTAGTGCTCGAAGAACTCCACGACGTCTGTGAGCCCCGTTCCGGTCACGGGATTGCAGATGAGGATCGGCACGATCGAGCCTGCGACGAGCGCGTGCGGGAGCAGCTTCTTCATCGAAGCATCGTCGATCTCTTGCGCCTCGAGGTAGCGGTTCATGACCTCCTCGTCCTCGCACGCGTCCATGACCTCGTCCATGAGCTCCTGTTGCCAAGGGCTCTCTTTGTCCGCGATGGTGCGACGCACGCTTTGGAACCCCGGACCCGACCGATTCGGCAGGTGGTAGGGCACGCAAGTCGTCCCGAAAGCTCGGCGCAGCTCCTCGACGAGTTCCTCGAAGTCCGCGTTGGCTTCGTCGAGGTGCGTGACGAGGATCGCGCGACCGCGACCGAGCCGTCGCGCGGCTTCCATCTTCTGTCGCAGGTTGAAGGTCACGCCGCTCGCGCAACTCACGACGCCGACCACGAGATCGGCGCCGTAGAGAGCACCGACCGCCTCGGACTGAAAGTCCGGGTAACCCGGCGAATCCAGGAACGTCCACTGCTCGTCGTGCCACACCGTCGAGA
>JAYTBY010000159.1:0-10055 GCA_043736755.1 Planctomycetota bacterium
ACGCCCGGGGTCGAGGACCCGCTCTACACGGCGATGCTGAAGGACCTGCTCGTGCGCATGGCGAGTCGCAAGACCCGCGAGCACGTCGAGGACCCCGTCCAGATGGAAGCGTTCCTGATGGAGATCCGCGCGCAGGTCGAGCCCCTGCTCTTTCCGGTTTGCATCGGCGACTCCGTGGGCCCACAACATGCCGACACCGAGTCTGGCCTGCGCGTAGGCGAGTCGATCATGGACTCGACGATGCGCGGCATGCTCCACGATCACCACCTCGAAGTGTCCGCGCCGACGAAGACGGTCAAGCTGGACAAAGGTCAGCCGATCGCCTTCACGGGCGACGAGCGCGACCTGAAACTCGCGGACGAGAACGGTCAGTTCCTCTTCGTCAACGTCACGGGTCTCGATCCGAAGTTCGTAGGCAACGTGCAGATCGGTGTCGCTGGGCACGTGAGGCGGATCTATCGCGGGCAGCTGTTGATGCAGTAGGTGCCTGGGGCCGTTGCGCGACGCTCGTCGAAGCGCGGATCGCTACAGCACAACACGCTCGGTCGAACCCGCGACGATGGTGACCCTCCGCGGTTCGCCCAACGGCGCGTAGACGATCTCTCCGTTGCTCGAACGCGCCGATCCGGACTCGAGCACGACCGTGTACTCGCCGGGCAGGAGTGCCTCGAACACGTGACCCTCGTCGCGCTGCACGTGCGGCGTCCATTCGAACTGCGGCAGAACGTCCGGATCGAGCGGTCGTAGTGCGACCTGGAACGAGCGTCCCGGAACGGCGACCTCGTCGATCCTCCATTGCAGTTCGAGGCGACCGTGGGCGGGCATCACGAGACGCACGACGTCGTCGACGCCGTCGTACGTGCGCAAGTAGTCTCGCTCCGCGATGCGAATCGTGAAGTCCGCGCGCCCTGGTGGCACGTCGCAGAGGACGAAAACGCCGGTTGCTCCTTCTTCGATCTTCCAAGGCCTCCCGAACCCTTCGATGTCGGCGTCGACATGGGCGCCTTGGATCGTGCGACCCTGGTCGTCGACCAGTTCGACGCGCACATCGCGACCGCGACGCAGCGTCGCGTCGAGAGAGCGATCTGATGTCAGGTCCCACGCTTTCACGCGGAACGGGATGTATCCGCGCTTCGTGACGTTGACGTCCACCGTGAGTTGATTCGACAGGTCGTAGCGGAACGTGCCGTCCATTTCGGTGCGCGTGCCAGTGATCGACGGACCGATCTCGATCTCGACGCCGGCCCGGTGAATCGGTCGTCCCGACTCGTCGGTGGCGCGACCGCGCAGGACGCGCATCGCTCGCGCGGCTCCCGGGGCGAGGACGAGATCGATGCGACGGTGCTCATCGGGTCCGAGCGAGTCGATCGACACCTCCGCCATGGCGCCTGCTGGCGCACCGCGGAACTCCCAACCCGCCAAGCGAACGCGGAAGGGAACGCCGGTCGCGATGTCCTCGACCTCGATGCGCCCATCCGTGCTGAATCCGAGCCGGACCGCTCCCTCCTTCGTGCCTGAGTCCCCGTCGGCGCTCAAGCACGAACCGATCATCCCGCCGCGCAGGGTCCAGTCGTACATGCGCGAAGTCCCGCCGAAAAGCAGTTGTCGGCTGACGAGTTCGACGTACAGGTCTTTACGCCCCGCGGCCTCCGACGGCAGAGCGATCGTCAGGCGGTTCGTGGGTGCGAGCACGACGTCGAGCGGCGAGACCGTGTCGGCCGTGATCGCGACCGTCGTGATCGCGTGGCCCCGCGCGGCGACGCGCATCTCGGTCGCGTCGAACGGCACTCCGAAGAGGGTGCCGACTCCATGCTGGTTCGCTTGCGCCGTCGGGACGTTGCGGATGCTTGCGCACGCTTGCGGGAGCGGGGCGCCGCTCGAGTCGAACGTGCGAAAAGCGATCGAGCGCGACGCGGGGAACACGCACTCGATGTCTCCGGCGTCGAACGGTTCGCACGTACCTTTCCACTTCGACGGCTGCGCGACATGCGCTGTCCGACCGTCCCGCGTCGAGATCCGATCGATCATCAACTCGCTCGCATCCGTTCGATAGTCCAGCGCAACCGTGAAGCGCCCGTCCGTGTCCGTGACCCCAGCGGTTCCCATCGCGTTGCCGTCCGACCAGATCAGATCGCACTGGAACGTCGCGTCGGCGAGCGGCGCGCGCGTCGCTTCGTCGACGAGTCGCCCGATGATGCGCGGGCGATACGCGATGGTCGCTTCGAACCCGGTCGCGGCGCGAAGGATCACGCGCTCGCTCGAGCGCGACGGGATCGGGCCGTCGACGAACACGAGTTCCGACGGCAGTCGCAGGATTCCGCTCCATTCCGCGTCGGGCACGCGGAACCGGAACGCCCCGTCCGCGCTCGGCGTCGTGCACGCGAAGACGGGCGGATCCATGTCCGGATCGGACCACCGAAGCAGTTCGAGCCCGCGGAACACGCGGAGGCTCGCGCCGGCCAGCCCCGGCGGCGCGCTGTCCGCCGTCAGTTGCAGCTCGATGCGCGGCAGAGGCACGTCGCCCTTCATCACGATGCGTCCGGAGAACTCGGTGCCGCGCGACAGCTCGATCGTGCGCCGCTCCGCGATGAGTTCGATCGCGAAGCGTTGCGGGAACGCCGCGTGGTCGCGGACGTAGAGGTGACCGGACACCGCGCTCGACGCGAGCCCGCCAGGCTTGCCGAGCGCAAACGCGCAGCGACCGTTCTCGTCCGTGAGCCTGTTCGCGCACTTCCCATCCGCGCCGACTAACGCGACGGGCACGCTCCCCGCGACTCCGCCGTCTGCACGCACGATGTCGAACACGAGCTCTTGTTCCACCATCGCCGACGCGAACGGTTCGTCGAGCGTCGAGGTGACGACCACACGTCCAGCGCGATCGCCCGGTGCTTGCCGCACGTCGACGTTCGCGATCGCACCGACATCGCTTCCGATCGATGCCGGCCGCGCGCCGAGTTCGACCTCCGTGCTCGTCGCGACGCGATAGCCGCCGATCCCGAGCACCAGCGCGAGTGCGACGACGACCGCGATCTTCTTCATGGACATGGCGATCCCCACCGTGAGTACCCCGACCGTCGCGGCCGAAGCGCCTTGGACCTGAACGCTCACTCCACGCAGAACCTCGGCGCGCACCGCACCGAGACCGCGCGCTCCCGCCAGCTTCGCGAAGACGCCCAACGAGATTCCCGCCGGCAGGAGCTGCCGCAGTCGCGCGAGCCCGCGGTGGATGCGCATGTGGATCGTGTCTGGACGACGACCCAGCTCGCGCGCGATCTCGACCGCGCGGCGACCGTCGAGGAGGAGCGGGGTCAGGACATCGCGGTCGGACGGGCTGAGGCGCGCGAGCGCGGAGGTCAACGCTTCCGACAGTTCACTCGCCGCCGCGGCATCGAGCGGATCCTCGACCGAACGCTCGGCCATGCGATGCGGCTCGATCGCGCGCCCCCGAGCGCGACGCACGAGGCTGGCCTGTTTCAGCAGGATTCCCGTGAGCCACGCATTCAGCTCGCGCGTCGCGTCGAACGTCGCGCGCCTCTCGATCGCGGCGAGAAACGTGGCCTGCACCAAGTCCTCGGCCTCGGCCGCATCACGGGTCAGATGCCGCGCGACGCGCCGCAAGGCCGGCGCGGTCGCATCGAAGACCTGACCGAGCGCGTCCACGTCGCTCCGGACGCGAAACCGTTCGAAGAGGTGCTCAAGCCGGCGATCGGACATCGAGTGGATCTCAGCACGGGCCGGCGATTCCTCACCGGGTTCTGGAGAATCCTCGTCGATTCGGCGGTGATCACTCGACGAACCACCTCACGATCTCGCCCGGGTTCACGGCAACCAATGCGACCGACGCAGTCCACGAGACGTAGTACACCCGCTCCGACAACACTAGAGCGGCGCGATTCGCCGCACGGAGCAGCGCGACAGTCCGGACACGAGGACGATCCCGATCAGGCTGACGATGCTTAGCGAAAGCACGATCGAACGCGCCGGGTCGTATGCGGAAGGATGCGGTCCGCCCGTGTAGGCGCTTCCCAGCGGGTACATCGTGAAGTCGAGGCGCGGCAACGTCGGCCACCTTCCCTCGTCCACCCAGGCCATTCCCACGATCAAGAGGAACCCGACGAGCAGGCTCGGCGACGTCCAGGCGAGCAGGCGGGTCACCCACCACAAGACAGAGAGGCCGTGAGTTCCGATCGACGCGCGTCCGCGCCGCACATCGGCCGCGACGAGGAACGCCGTCACTCCCAACGCCGGGAGGAGGGCGAGCAGCAGGAACCACAAGGCTTCGGCGACATGGAACGTCATGCCTGCAGGCACACCACGCCGGCGTCATCCGGGGCAAACGATCCAGGATTCGTGACCCCGACGGGCCATCTTGGCGCGGCGAGATCAGCGCGCGGCAGGTGCGCTCGCCACGTTCTCCGCCGGCGGCATCTGGCTCGCGCGATAGGCCTCCATCAGGCCCTCCGCGATCGACAGCGCGCCTTGCAACGAAGCGCCGGCTTCCTGAAATGCACCCGACAACTCGCCGGCGCTCAGTGGTTTCTCGGTCGCGCGTTGCAACGACGCAGCTTGCTCCCGCAACCGCTCGAGTAGCGCGCGGAACTCGATCGACGGTTCCGTCGGTCTTTGGTTCGCGACCTGAGCGACGTCGGTGACGATCCCCGGGACGGCGCTCTGAGGTTGAATGGTTCGTAGTTCGTTCATCGCATCACCTCAGGTAGTCGAGCAACGTTGTTTGGAGCAGGCGCGCGCCCGTCGACTGAGCCAACTCGAGCGATTGCTGTGCCCGCGTCATCGCGATGATCGCCTCGGCAATGTCGATGTCCTCGACCTCCGATAGACGGGCAGCGACGGTCAGTTGCTGGTCCGAGAGCCGGTCGTCGGTCGATGCGAGCCGTTGTGTCGACGCCCCCGCTCGCCCTATGCCTGTGAGGATCGCGTCGTGGTTGCGGATCAGCTCCGAAAGCCGCGCGTCCATGCGCGCCTGCGTCTCGTCGAGCGACAAGTTGCCGTCGTTGCGCAGGTCCAGGACGATGCCGTCGATGGCCGAGAACACGTCGGATGTCCCCGCGAACCGCGCGACGTCGCGAGTTGCGCGCACGACGGCGGTCGTGTCCACGCGCAGGATCGAGTCGGTCGTCGGATCCACGAGCTCGAACGCGGTCGCGGTCGGATCGATGGAGACGAAATCGCCGGATCCAGCTCGAATCGATCCAGTTCCGGTCATGGTCGCGGTCGAACTCGTGCCGTCGAATCCGCGCGCGTCGAGGTGGATCACGGCGCCGTGCTGGTCACGCACGAGCACATCCGCCGCGTTGGGATCCGTCAGGTCGGGCAAGTGAACCAGCGGCCCTTCGCCGAAACGCACGGTGCCGGCACTCGCGTCGACCACGAGGTCGCGCGGTCCCAGGAACGAATCCGTCGAGCCGCCGTTCACAAGAGTCATGCCCGAACCCGGCGAGCCACTCGTCGCGTCGTGACGCACGTCGATGTCCACCCACTCCTCGCCTTGACTCGGTGCGGTGCCTACGGCCACGCCACTCAAGCCAGAAATCGCGAGACCGCGTGGATCGCGGGCCTGAAAGAGATCCGAGCCGGGCACGTTGATCGGAACTTCGACGCCGAGTCCGAGGATCACGCTGTGCAGCTCGTCGTTGCCGCGGTACGAGACCTTGCCGTCGGCGCCGGAGGTGAACGGCTTCTGGTTGCTGGCCGTGCCGCCGAACAGGTACTTGCCGTCGAAACTGGTGTTCGCGACATCGAGCAGGCTCGCTTTGAGCGAGTTGATCTGATTCGCGAGCCCATCACGATCGTTGCCGTTCATCGTGGCTGACAGTCCTTGGACCGCGAGCGCGCGGATCTGCCCAATCAGCTCTTGTGCGGAATCCAGCGCTGAGTTCGAGCTGTCCAGGTAGGGCCGCGACGTGCTGGCCGTCTCGCGCCAACGCGCGACGAGAGACTGTTCACCGCGCAGATCGATCGCGAGTGATGCCCCCACGGGATCGTCGGACGGTCGTTGAATGCGCTTGCCTGACGAGGCCTGTTCCTGAGCCCGGACCACCTCCGAGAGGCGGCGTTCGAGGGTCGATTGAACGATCCCGAAGAGTGCAGCGTGTGTAGGTCGCAAAGGCATGGCGGTTACAGGATGCGGAGGATCTCGTCGTTCAGCGAGTTCACGATTTGGATGTACTGAGCAGCGGCTTGGTAGGCCTGCTGGAAGCGCAGCATGTCCACGAGCTCTTCATCGATGTTGACGCCCGCGCGCGCGTCACGTTGCTCGACGAGTCCGTCGTGCAATGCGCTTTCGGTCTCCATCGCGAGTTCGGCGGATGAGCGCTCGAAGCCGATGTCGGCTGCAACGGATCCGACGTACTGCACCGGTGAGGAGCCGGCCAGCGCATCGAATGAGCCCTCCGAGACGGCGAGCATATCGGTCAAGGCACCGCCATCGCCGTCGGCGCCAGTTGCGCTGGCCGCGAGCAAGCGGGGATCGTCGAGGATGCGCGCCGACACTGCGATGTCGTTGGCTCCGGCGCCCGAGAACAACTCGTTCATCCCGAGCGCCGCGAGCACGTCGGCCGTGTCGCCGTCCGCGACGGCGTGGAGTGCGAACGAGTCTGCGTTCGTGACTGCGCCGAGTCCGAAACTCGCTTTCAGGCCGTTTCCTAGAGCGAGCTCTGTGCCCGGAACGTACCCGGCACCGACGTCGAGCGTCGAGAGACGGTCGCCGTTCTGGTCGAACACGTCGATGAGCAAGTTCGCTGTCGCACCAACGTCGCCGGCCGATCGCGGTCGGAACGTGAGGTCCGACGCGGCCGTGCCGGCGTAGCGACCCGTGATCCCGACCGTCGAAGCACCGATCGTTCCTGACGTCGGGAAGCTGCGTGCCGCAAAATCGAAGCCGTAGCCTTCGGCCGCGCGCAGGCTCAGAACTCCATCGCCTTCGATGACGGCCGTGAGCTGTGGAATCCCGTTGAGTGCGTTCACGACGTCGCCGACCGTGGTTTCCTCGGCATCGATGTCGATCTGCACCGTCTCGATTTCGCCTGTGACGCGATCGGTCACGCTGATCGACAACTGGCCGTCCTGGATGTCGAACGGCAGTCCGGATTCGGACAACAGTTCGTCGTCGTATGCGCCATCGCCGTCGCCGTCCGTGATCGCGTGCGTGCTCTCGAGCGAGCGGAACGGCCCGTTGGCGGGAACGCCGGTCGAGTGAGCCTTGTTGACCTCGTGAACGAGCGTCTTCGCTAGAGCATTCAGCTTCTCGATCTGCTGTGGCAGGACCTCGTTGACTTGTTCGAGGAAAGCCGCGATCGATCCACCCGTAGGTCTCAGCGTCTGATCCGATCCACGCACGTGGAGTATCGATTCGCCTTGCTCGGACACGGTGCTCTCGAGTTCGAAGTTGCGCGTGCTCGACACGAGAATCTGCCCGCGCGTGGACACGGCGATCGTTCCGTCGTGGCGTTCGACCACGGAGACGTCGATCAAGTCCGAAAGCGAGCGCAGAGTTTCGTCCCGTGTGTCCCGCAGGTCGTTGGCCTGGTTTCCCCCGAGCTCGGCCGCCGCGATCGCGCGGTTCAACGTTGCGATGTCACGCGTGAACGTGTTCACCGCCTTCACCTGCGCCCCGAGACGCGCGTCTGCGTCCTTGCGCAACTTTTGGAAGCCTGTCTCGAGCGCGCGGAATCGATCCGCCATGTCGACGCCGGCGCGCAACGCATCCTGGCGCAGCACCGGATCGCCCGGGTTCGCTGAGAGTCGAGAAACGCCGGTGAAGAAGCCCGACACGGTGCTCGAGAGCGATCCGGCTCCCGGCTCCCCCATCAAAGACTCGATGTCCGACAACGTCGATGACTTCGCTTCCAGGCGGCCGATCAGCCCGCGCTGCGAGAGGATGCGACGATCGACGAGGAGGTCGCGGACGCTGACGATGTCTTCGGCGCGCACGCCTGTTCCGACCAGCCGGCCTCCGAATCTCTGCGTCGGACCAGCACTGATCAGGACGCTCTGACGCGAGTAGCCGGGCGTGTTGGCGTTGGCGATATTGTGACCGACGGTGTCGAGCGCGGTTTGTGCCGCGAGCAGCCCTTCGATCCCGATGTTCAGTGCGATGCTCGACATGGATCAGGCCTCCGCGTCCACGAGGGAGCCGCGTCCGAGTGGCGCACCCGAAGGATCCGGTGCGAGGTATCGACCCAACGCCTCCTCGACGAGGCTCGCATGACCGCGTACGAGTGCCGCGACGTGCCGGCTCTTCTTCAAAGACGCGGCGCAACGCACACGCAGCTCCGTGCGTCGCGCAGCTAGCGTTCGTCCGCGCGGACCGAGGGCTGTGGCGACGTCGCCGACTCGCGCCGACGCTGGCAGTTCGAGCGCTCGAGCCAGCTCCGTGAGGGTCACCGTTCGCTTCGTCGCGCGGTCGATCTCGCGATGAGCGTGCACCTGCAGCTCTGTCGATGCACGGGTCAGCGCGTCGACGTCGCGTGCCGCGATCGCCTGTTCCTGACCCTCGAGTAGCGCGATCTGAGCATTCTTCGCGCCGATTTCGGCTTGGAGGTTCGCCTCCAGTGCGAGGACGAGGTTGGCGACGCTCATGGGATGTCTCCGGCTGCTTTGGCCTTGCGCTCGAGGCTTTCCTTCAACACGTCCTCGATGTGGAGCCCGTCGCGGTCGGCGAGCGACTGCCCGACGTGCTGATCCAGCCATCCGCCGTACACATCGCCGTCCGGCCCTTTGCCGAAGAAGCCGTCGCCGAGTGTGCTGCGCATCTCTTTCACGAGCAGCGTCGCGAGCAGGGCCTCGAAGCGGGACGCTGCTTCCTTCGGGTCGCCCTGAGCGATCGCGGACGGATCCAGCGATCGTGACGTGTTCGTCGTCAGTGGATTCAGTTGGATGCCTTCCATCACATCCTCCGGATTTCGGCCTCGAGGAGGCCGCCTTGTGCCATGGCTTCCAGGATCGAGACGAGCTCGCGCGGAGTTGCGCCGAGCACATCGAGCACTTCGACCACGTCGCGCAGCGTCACCGCCGCCGGGATCATCACGATGCGTCCAGCTTCCTCTTGCACGTCGAGTTCGGTGCGCGGAGTGACGACCGTTTGCCCAGCGGAGAACGGGCCGGGCTGGCTCGTCACCGGAGACTCGGCGATCGTCACGGTGATCGAGCCGTGTGCGATCGCACCCGAACGCAATCGCACGTTGCCACCGAGCACGATCGTGCCGGTGCGCTCGTTCACGACGACTCGCGGGGTGACGTCGACCACGACTTCACGCGACAAGAGGCCGTGAACGAAGGCCACGAGATCACGCTCGGGCAGGTCCATCGGCACTTGCACTTCGACGGATCGTCCGTCGGGAAGTGCGAAGGCCGAACCGGGAAACACTTCGTTGACCGATTCGGCGATGCGCACAGCGTTCGCCAGACCGTCGCGCTCGACGAGTAGGTCGAAGTGAACTAGACCGTTCTCGCTGATGATCGACGTTTCGACCTCGCGCTCCACCTTCCCACCGCCGGGCAGAGTGCCCACGGTCGTGTGGTTGCGCGTGGCACTCCCGGCTTGGCCGGATGCTTGGAATCCACCGACGGTCACCGGACCGGAGGCCGTCGCGTAGACCGTGCGACCCGTTGCGTCCGTGAGTTCGGTGAAGAGGAGCACGCCGCCGACCAAGCTCACTGCATCGCCGATCGTCGAGACCGTCACGTCGAGCTTGCGTCCTGGCTTCAGGCCTGCGGGAAGTTGCGCTGCGACCTCGACGACGGCGATGTTCTTCGACGCGAGCTCTTGGAGATCGACGAACAGGTTGCGCGTCAAGAGCAGGTTTTGGAGCAGCTTCTTCGCTGCGTCGATCGAGTCACCGGTTCCGGCGAGACCCACGACGAGTCCGATGCCCGACACGTTGTTCTCTTCGAGCCCGCGCACGCCGACCAGGCGGTCGATGCGCGATCGGAAGTCGACACCAACATCCTTCGGTACACGAGCGAGCGCCGGAGTCCCGGCATCGTAGGCGGAACGCGAGACCGTGTCCGGTTGGCGCGGTGCTTCCACGCCGCCC
>JAYTBY010000160.1:0-4479 GCA_043736755.1 Planctomycetota bacterium
AAGGAGATCGCGCGCATGTGCTTGCCGCAGAGCCTCTACAGCCAGGCGTACTGGACCGTGTCGCTGCAGGGCGTGCTGCACTTCCTCGAACAGCGCCTGAAACCCGACGCGCAGTACGAGATCCGCCGCTACGCCGAGGCCGTGCGCGATCTCATCCGTACGGATCTCGAAAGGGTCGGCATGCATGTCGCTACCGACGGCAAGAGCGGGGTAGAGAAGTCGTGATGCGACCGTTTCGCGCGTTGCCGAGCTTGGCCTTGGCCACTGGCCTGGCTTGGTTTGGCACCCACGTGCTCGCGCCCGCGGGTCGTGCACAGGATCCCGCCGCCGACGTTGCGACGAAGTTGGCCGAGGCCTTCGCTTTGGAGGGGATCCACTTCGACGCATCCGCCGGGTTCGCCTCGATTCCGGCCGAGGTCCTCGTGCGCGGCGACCTGCTCGAGTACTTGCTCGTGAACCCGCGCGGCGCCGTGCACGAGAGCGGGTTCCAAACGAGCGTTTCGGCCAGTCGTATCCACGCCGCGATGCTCGCTCTCGGCGTCGAACCCGGCACCAACGCGCGCTACACACGCCGCGATCCGCCGCCGACTCTCGAAGAGATGCGCGATGGCGTGCCGGCCTTCGACGTGACGCCGCCCGAGGGCGGTGGTTTCTACGTGCACGTCGCCTGGAAACTCGACGGCGAAGTGCACTTCCACCGCATGGAAGACCTCATCCTCGACCTCGGCCGCGGCGCGACGATGCGCCGGCATCGCTGGGTGTTCCTCGGATCACGGATGCTGAAGATGCGCAGCGGCGAGGAGGCCTTCGCGGCCGACCTCGAAGGCAACCTGATCAACATCGCCTTCTTCGAGCAGGGCAACACGTTGCTGACGGGCGCTCTTCCCGAGTGCGTCGATCAGACCATCTGGCAGACGAACTTCTGGTTGCTGCCCGAGCGCGAGAGCGCGGTCGAGATCCTGTTCGCGCGTGAACGTCTCGACGTGTGCCCGAGCGCCGTCGCGGCGCGTTTGCGCGAAGCGATCCGCGTCGAGCCGCGCGAGGCCCGGTGAGTCGACCCGCGCGAGGCCCGGTGGAGTCCGACGCCGCGCGAAGTCCCGTGAATTCCGCCGCCGCCGGGTTCGAACTCCACGCGGCGGTCACGCAGGCCGTGCGTCTCCACCGCGCGTTCCGGATGCTCGAATGTGCTGCCGCCGGTGCGCTCGGTGGCGCGATCGTTCTCGCTGCGGGCCTCGTGAGTGGAGCCGAGGTCGAACGCGACCTCGTGCTCGTCAGCGTCGCCGTCGCGCTGCTGACGACGATCCTCGCTTGGCGCGAGCGTCCACCGTGCGTGTCGGACATCGTGCGTCGCGCCGATCGCGCCGCGCGTTTGGACGGCGCACTGCCGGCCGCGCTCGACGCGACGCGCGGCTCACCGAGTGCGCGTGCCATCTCGGGCGACCTCGCCGCGGCGCTCGCGGCTCGCGTGCGTGCCGTCGTTGGCCCGCGACAACTCGCGCGCGCCGCTCGGCCGCGTTCGCCGCTCGTTCTCGCCGCGCCACTCCTCGGCGCGGCACTCGTCGCGTTCGCACTCGAAACGCGACCTCGGTCCGCGCCGCGCGACACGAGCGCCGTCGAGACGCTGCGTGGAGCCGCCGCCGCGGCGCGCACCGCCGGATCGCCCGCGACCGGCGACGCGCTCGAAATCGAAGCTCGACGTCTGGAAGCGGCGCTGGTTCGCGATCCGACCGACGTCCGCCCGCTGCAAGCCGCCCGCGCGGCGATCGAGGCTCTCGCGCGCGACCTGTCGGTCGTCGATCCCGCGCGTGCGTCGCTCGAACGCGTCGTCGCCGAACTCGGTGGGGGTGACTCGGGCCCCGCGGCGCGATCGGGTGAACGCGAAGCTGGTGCCTCGGTAGCGGGCGGCCAAGCGGCACCGGAAGCGGGCTTCGCAGGTTCCGCAGGCCCCGCGCCCGGATCTCCTGTGCCCGCGGCCCTCGCAAACGGATCCCCCGACGGCAGAATGTTCGGCCCTCCCGCGGGAGGCGAGCCCTCTCCGGGCTCCGGACTTCCCGCGAACGGGACGGCCGGCCCCGGCGGTCCCGGGCGCGGAGCCACCTCCGCGCGCTGGTGGCCGAGCCGCTACGACGCCGTCGTCGCGCGCTACCTGGCCCGCTGACCCGCGCGAGATCCTTCGCGATGGCCAAAGATCGAACAGGCAATAGCGCGTCCCGTCGTCGACTGGGCGTCTGGCTCGTCGGCGCACGCGGTTCGATCTCGACTTGCCTCGTCCACGGACTGAGCGGATTGCGCGAGGGGCTGCTCGAGCCGACTGGCGTCGCCACGGAGCGCGAACCGTTCACGCGACTGCCGCTCATCGGCCTCGACGACCTCGTGCTCGGCGGACATGACGTCTGCACGCGCGACTTCCGTTCGGGCGCGGAGGAGCTCGTCGCGAACGGCATCCTGCGGCGTGATCTCGTGTCCGCCGCCGCGCACGAAGCGGCCGCGTACGAAGCGCGCATTCGTCCGGGGATCCTCGACTCGGCCGACGTCGGGCTCGCGGATCTCGATCCGCGCTCGGCACGACTTGGTGGCCTCCCGCCGCGCGAGCAAATCGGCGCGATTGCCGGGGATATCGAGGCATTTCGCACCGAGCACGAACTCGCGCGCGTCGTCGTCGTCAACTTGGCCAGCACGGAAGCGCACCGCGGCGCGCGGCCCGAGTGGCGCGATCTAGCCGCGTTCGAGCGCGAGCTCGACGCCGGAACTCCGCAACCCGCATCCGTCGTGTACGCGTACGCATCGATCGCGTCGAACGCGCCGTACGTCAACTTCACGCCGAGCCTCGGCGCTTCGATTCCTGCGCTGCGCGAGTTCGCGCGCGCGCGCAACGTCCCGCACGCGGGCAACGACGGCAAGACGGGCGAGACGCTCGTGAAGACGGCGCTCGCGCCGATGTTCCGCGCGCGCGCGCTCAAGGTGCTCGCCTGGCAGGGCTACAACATGCTCGGGAACCGCGACGGCGCGGTGCTCGCCGATCCCGCGCACAAGGAAGCCAAGATCCGCAACAAGGACGAGGCGTTGCGGACGCTCCTCGGCGACGACGGCGCGCACACACACGTCGGGATCGATTACGTGCCGTCCCTCGAGGACTGGAAGACGGCTTGGGACTTCATCCACTTCGAAGGGTTTCTCGGGGCGCGGATGTCGCTCCAGTTCACGTGGACCGGCAGCGACTCGGCGCTCGCGGCGCCGCTCGTCCTGGACCTCGTCCGCCTCGCGGATTTCGCGGCCGAGCGCGGGGAGGGCGGCGAGATGTCGCACACCGCGGCCTTCTTCAAGGCACCCGTCGGCGGGGGGACTCACGATTTCCACGCGCAGGTCGAGCGCCTCCACGAGTACGCGCGCTCCAGAGCGCTTCCGGGCTCTGGTCCGGGCCGCTGAATTCGAATTGACGCATCCAACGCCAACGAACCGGGGAATAACCCCGTATCCGCGGAGTAAGACTCCACTAGATCCCACTGTGAAGCGCTCCCTCCTCGACCCTCTGCCCCGCCCCCTCAGCACCCCGGCCCTCGTGGCTTTGGTGGCGCTGGTCGTGTGCGCGACGGGCGTGGCTGTGATGCGCTTCCTGGAGACGGCCCCGGGAACGGGGCGCGGGGCGCACGGGACCGTTCATGCGGCACCCGAGGGTGGCACGGAGCCGTCTGCGGGATTCTCGCGCGACGCCTCGCGCTCGGGGTCGCGTCCGAGCATCCGGGGGACGCTCTCGGCCGGTCGTGGGACGATCCGCGGGGATGTGTGGGGCGCTGACGCCACGACCGGCGGACCTGATGCGAGTACCCGCTCGAGCCCGTGCTCCGCGACCGCAGCTGCTCCGACCTGCGCGGAACCGCCGTTCGCGGACAGCTGATCCCGGCCCGGTTCCGTCCCGGGGGCCGTGAAGAAGTGAACCGTTCGGCGATCTAGGGGCAACGGGCGCCACCTGAGTCGTGAGCGCACGTGAAAGTTCACGCGCTCGGAGTGCAGACTGCGCCGGATGCGTCCGCTTCCGCCTCTCCGCCTTCAGACCTCGACGCTGTGGTCCCACCCGTCCGGCCAGTACGGAGATCGGCCGATGGGGGTGCCCGGATACCCCGGCGCGACGCCGTCGTGGATCGTCTGGAACCTGCTCGAGCGCTACACGCGCGAGGGCGACCTCGTCATCGATCCGTTCGCCGGCGGTGGGACGACGAACGACGTCGCCGCGAGCCTCGGTCGCCGCGCGTGGGGCTTCGATCTCCAACCGCAGAAGCCGACTGGGATCGTGCTTGCCGACGCGCGTCGACTGCCGTTGCAGGACGGAGTCGCGGACTTCGCGTTCCTCGATCCGCCGTACTCGACGCACATCGAATACTCGAAGCGCAAGGAGTGCATCGGCGAACTCGATGCGTTCGAGCCGGGCTACTTCGAAGCGATGGACGCTGTGTTCGGCGAGATCGCGCGCGTCCTGCGCGA
>JAYTBY010000161.1:0-2033 GCA_043736755.1 Planctomycetota bacterium
GCCAGGACGGAGCGCTCGACGCGCTTGCGCTGGCGCACGGAACGGCGCGAGGTGTCGAGGAAATCGCGGCCGCGTTGGTCGAGGTCCAGACGCCCCGACGCGAGCAGTTCCTCGCCGCGGCTCAGCTTCGAGGTCGAATCGCTCCACAGCTCGCGTCGGCCGCCGCTCGCTTGCCAAGCACTCGACGCGACTTCGATCTCGGCGCGCAGCTCGAGCACCTCGCGCTCGGACGCCAGCAGGTTCGCGAGGCGCGGCCAGGCGACGAGCAGGCGTTCGTGCGCGACCTCGATCGTCTCTTCGTTGCCCTGCGCGGCCAGCACGACGAGTCGGCGCGTCACGAATGGTTGCGCCAGAGCGCGGATCTCGTCCGACGTGGTTTCGAGCTCCGACGCGAGCGCCGTGAGCTTCACGCGCCGGCGCGTGAACCGCTCGCCCTCGTCGCTCGCGGCCAGCGCGCGGAAGAGGCGGTCGACGCGCTTCTCGGTCTCGGTGGGCGACGACGGTGCGCTGGATGCGGGCAGTGTGCTGCCCGAGGACGACGCACCGGACCGAGGCGGTGCGCCGGCTGCGGACGAGGCGCTCGTCGTGCTCGAACTCGAAGCGGCGGCGCGCGCTTCCGACAATGCGGCTTCGGCCTGCTTCTCGAGCGCGCCCGACACTCGACCAGCGTCGATGTAGCCCTGCTTCGTCAGCGCGCCGCCGAACCGCGCGCGTTCGCTCCACAGCGTGGTGAGCACTTGCGAGAGGAGTGCGAGCGAACCCGGCTCGTCCGCGACGTCGGCGAGGATCGTTTCGGCGAGGCCGGGTTCGAGCGGGACTTTGCGGCCGCGCAAGGGTTCGACGATCACACGGGCGAGTCGATCGGGCGGAATCGAGCCGACCGGCGCGCCGTGGTCCTCGAGGAAGCGGCGCACGGATTCGTGCTCGAGCAGTGGTGCGAGCAGGTCCGCGCGCGCGCTCGCCAGCACGACTGCGCCGACGTCCTTTGCGCTCGCGGCGGCGGTGGCGACGAGTGCGAGGAACGCGCGGCCCTCGTCACGATCGAGCGCCAGCATCGCGGCCTCTTCCATTTGGTCCACGACCAGCGTCGGCACCGTTCCTTGCGCAGCGAGCCCGCGCAGGAGGTGCGCGAGTCCGCGTTCGTCCGCTGCGGTCGGCTTCGGCGGGATCGCTTCGTCCACGGTGCGCGCCCACGTCGCGGCCTCGTCGGGCGTGCCGCCGCGCGCGAGCGTCAGCGCGCGGCGCAGGGTCGCCAGCGGATGATCGCCGGGCAGGATCACGATCGGGAGCAGCCTGCGCCCGGCCAGCGCCGCGCGTGCGCGCAGAGCGGGCACGATCCCGGCGCGCAGCCACGAGGACTTGCCCGAACCGCTCGCGCCGAAGACGAACAGCGCGCCGTGCTCCTCGATCTTCGCCGTCGCGGCCTCCGTCTCCTCCTCGCGCCCGAAGAAGATCGCGGCGTGTTCCTCGTCGTACGCGAGCAAGCCTCGTTAAGGTTCGAGCGCGAGCGCAGCGAAGTTCGGCGCGGCCTCGCGCTCGGACTTCGCACCGCGCACGAGCGACTCGATCTCGTCAGGAGCGAGCACGATCTGGAACTCGTGTCCGCCGGCACCCTGGTACGCGACCGTCGGCACGTGCACTTGCCGCGCGTACCAGCCGACGTGCCACTCCGCGCCCGAGTTCGTCACGGCCGCCATCGGGAACAGCGGCATCGCGAGATCGGGTTCGAGGAACAAGTACGGTCGCGACGAGACGAGCGACGACCACAGGCTTTCCTTGATCTCGCGCTGGCTCCACGACGGGAACGTCCCGTGCAAGCGCGCGAGTTCAGCGCTGCCGCCGCGCGCGCGGCTCTCGAGTCGGCCGACGAGCACGAGCGAGTACGCGCCGATCAGCGGCACGCGCTCGCAGAAATCGACGAGGCCTTCGAGCAGTGGTTGCACGCTCGCTTCGCGGAATGCGGAACCGACGTCCTTGTGCGTGCTCTGCGCGTGATTGCGGTAGTGGGGGAGTTGGTCGAGCACCTCTTGCAC
>JAYTBY010000162.1:0-4469 GCA_043736755.1 Planctomycetota bacterium
CGCGCGCCCTTCTTGCCGCTCTTCACTTCGATCGCGGTTCGATGAGGGCCGCGCGTCAGCACGAAGTCGACTTCGTCGTTTCCGTCACGCCACCACGACACTTCGACTGCAGAGTCGAGCGCCGTGTTGACGAGGTGCGCGCCGACGGCCGTCTCGACGAGCCGGCCCCACGACTCCGGATCGGCGCGCGTTTCCTCCAGCGTGGATCCGGTCATCGCGGAAACCAGCGCAGTGTTCATCGGCTGGAGCTTTGGACTCGACCCCCGACGACGAACGACTTCGCCCGAGTACTTCTGGAGTCCGACGACGAGACCGGCCCGTTCGAGCAACGTGAGGTAGTGAGCGAGCGTCGTCGTATTGCCCGCGTCGACGAGCTGGCCCAGCATCTTCGTGTACGAAAGGACTTGCCCCGAGTACGCGCAGGCCAACTGGAACAGCGCGCGCAGCAGTGCTGGCTTGTCGACTCGCGACATGACGAGGATGTCGCGCGAGATCGTCGTCTCGATCAGCGCATCGCGCACGAACGCTCGCCAACGCGTGAGATCTCCGACGTAAGCCGCGGCACCCGGATAGCCGCCGTGGAAGATGTACTGATCCAGATCGAAACCGAAGGCCGTCCGCATCTCCTCGAAGCTCCAGTGACGAGCGCGCAGGACCTCGAAGCGACCAGCGAGGCTCTCGGATAGACCTTCGTGCAGGAGCAGCGTCAAGGATCCGAGCAGCACGACCGCGAGGTCTAGACCCTCCGCCGTGTCACGATCCCAAAGACCCTTCACGGCGCGCGGCCAGTCGGGCACTTTCTGGATCTCGTCGAGGGCCAGCACGGTGCGTCGGGCTTGCGCGAGCCGACGCGCGGCTTCCCACTGGATCTCGATCCACGTGGTCGGCGGTGAACCGGTCTCGTCCGCATCCGCGAAATGCGTGGCGCCATCGAAGTCCGCTAGGAGGCGTCGAACACCCGTCGTCTTGCCCGTCTGGCGCGGTCCGAGAACGACCTGGATGCGTCGGCGTGGTTCGGTCAGTCGCGCCGCGAGATCGGCGTAGACGCGGGGCTGGTAGGTCGCGGGAACCTGAGGTGAACCGGGCGCGCTCATTCTCCTGAGTAATTTTACTCAACATGGAGAGTAAAACAACTCAACGGCCCAAGCTGTTCATTCCCAGGCCTTTACGTCAGCTTCTTGAAGTCGTCCAGGGCGCGGAGATCGCTTCCGCCCCGCTCAAACGGCCTTCGGCTGCCCGCCGCGGTTGCGCAGATAGACCTCGATGAATTCGTCGAGACCACCATCGAGCACCGCCTGGATGTTTCCCGTCTCCACGTCCGTCCGGTGGTCCTTGACCATCTGGTATGGGTGCAGCACGTACGAGCGGATCTGGCTGCCGAACGAGATCTCGTTCTTCTCGCCGTACAGCCCCTTCAGCTCCATCTCGCGCTTCAGCTCCTCGCGCTGGATGAGCTTCGCCTTGAGCAGCTTGAACGCCAGCTCCTTGTTCTTGAGCTGGCTGCGCTGACTCTGGCTGCGAATGACGATGCCGCTCGGGATGTGGCGTAGGCGCACCGCCGTCTCGACCTTGTTCACGTTCTGGCCGCCAGCACCGCCCGATCGCATCGTCTCGATCTCGACGTCGCGTTCGTTGATGTCGATCACGATCGAGTCGTCGAGGAGCGGCGTCACGTCGACGCTCGCGAACGCCGTCTGTCGGCGTGCTTGCGCGTCGAACGGACTGATGCGGACGAGGCGGTGCACGCCGGTTTCGGCCTTCAAACGACCGAACGCGTAGTCGCCTTCGATCTCGAGCGTCGCCGACTTGATCCCGCCCGCGTCCTCGTCGACGCGCTCGACCTCGGTGACCTTGTAGCCCTTCTTCTCGGCCCAGCGGACGTACATGCGCACGAGCATGCCGGCCCAATCACCCGCATCGACACCGCCCGCGCCGGGCGTGAACTGCACGTACGCGCCGCAACGATCGTTCGGCCCGCCGAGCATGACGCGGAAGTCGAGGTCGTGGACCGCGTTCTCGATCGTCGCCACAGCGGACTCCGCGTCGGCGATCACTTCGGATTCGCCGGCGTCCTGCGCCATCTCAGCGAGGATCGCGAGCTCTTCGTAGGCCGTCTGGACCTGTCGCATCGGTTCGACGACCGAGCGCACGTCCTTCATCTCCGCCACGAACCGCTGTGCACGTTCCGCGTTCGTCCAGAAGTCTGGGGTGAGCTGGAGCTCTTCGATCTCGCGGAAGCGTCGTTCCTTGGTGGCGTAGTCAAAGACTCTCCTTGAGCTGCTCGAATCGCCGCTCCAGGGAGGTCGCACGTTCCATCAGGTCTTTGAGGCTGGCCATGGGGGCGGAGATTCTAAGCACACGGAGCCGAATGAAAAGACGCGAGCCCTCCCGAAGGAGAGCTCGCGTGCGTCCGACCCGGCGCAGTTGCATCGTCCAAGGTGTGAATCGAGACCCGGCGGAGCCTTTCGGGCTCCTGGCGGGCGCGCCGCCCCGACGCACGAGCCCTGTCGGCTGGTGGCATAGGGATCCGTAGGACCGCGAAGGACTTTCGATGGCATCCTGGTGCGGGAGGCGCCGCGATGCACCCGTGCACGCGATGTACTCGGAGCCAGAGGTCCGGCCCGCGCGACTTCAGCGCGGCGGATTCGTCGTGGAGAGGTGCTCGGGTACCAGGGCGTCTCCGCCCGGCCAACGGTCGAGGATCCCCTCTTGCGCGACGAGCCGCGTGAGCTCGGCGCGATCCTTCGTGACGCCCGCTGAAATCACTTCGCAACCTGTGTCGGTCACGACGACGACGTCCTCGATGCGCACGCCGATACCCGTCGACGGCTCGTACACGCCGGGCTCGATCGTGAAGACGACGCCGGGGACGAAGGGCTTGCCGTTCTGCCCGACGTCGTGGACCTCGAGGCCCACGTAGTGACAGGTACCGTGCGGCAGGAGCTTCTGCAGGCCGCGTTCGGCGAGCACGCGCCGACAGGCTTTCTCGACGTCAGCCATCGTCTTGCCGGGCCGCGTCTCGGCGATGCCCGCGGCCTGCGAAGCGAGCACGGCGTCGTAGATCTCGGCCATCCGCGGTGTGAACTCGCCGTCGACGGGCCACGAGCGCGTGATGTCGGAGACGTAGTGGTCGAACTCGGGCGCGTAGTCGAGGAGGACCATTTCCTTCGCGCGCATCTCCCGGCCGACTTGGCTGTAGTGCAGGACGAGCGCGTTCGGGCCGCAACCGACGATGCCGTGGTACGCTGGACCGGCCGCGCCTTCCGCGCGATGAACGAAGCTCATCACGGCCTCGAGGTGGCGTTCGGTCAGGCCGGCTCGTGAAGAACGAATCGCTTCGGTCATCGCCATGGCGCCGACTTCCGAGGCGCGACGCAGCGCGACGAGTTCTTCGGTCGTCTTCACACGCCGCAGTTCCGCCAAGATCGGCGCGCAATCGCGCACTTCGAAGCTGAACTTCTCGTGGAGGCGGTCCTCGAGAGCGTCCTCACGGCTCGAACGACCATCGAGCGGATCGCGTTCGATCGCGCGGTCGTAAGGTCCGGCTTGATCGTGACAGCCGGACAGGGTGATCCAAGGCTCCTTGCTGATCCAGGCGATCTTCGCGGCAGCGGCGCGATCCTTGAGCAGCGCGACGAGTTCGGACGCCGGCCGCACGTCGCGGAATCCCGTCGTCGTGGCGACCCACGGATCCTCGCTGTCCCACTGCTCGCCTTCCCAGCGCTCCTTCATCGCGTTGGGCTTCGGGAGGAAGAGGATCTCCTCGCGGCTCGCGAGATCGATCACGAGCGCGGCGTTCGGACTCTCGACGCCGGTCAGGTACCAGAACGTCTTGTCCTGGTGGAAGCGCACGTAGTCGCGTTGCGACGGCAACCCGCGCACGAGCACGAGTCCGTTCGGCGACTCCTTCGCGAGTTCGGCGACGAGTGCCGCACGTCGTCCCGAGTGGAACGCGGATCCGAGTCCGCAGCGGCGCACGTGTTCCTGACCAGCAACGGGCTCCTCGATCGTGGGCGTCGGGCTTTCATCCGCGCTCGGAATGTGAACTGGGCACGGAAGCGGCCAAACCAGAAGGAGCAGGACGGGGACGGTCGTCGACATGAACGCTGAGGATAGTCGTGCTCGCGGTGTTTCGGGCGGTCGATCCTGGAGCCTGAGCTCAGACCGCTGTCATTTTCTAGGCCCGAACCGGACGAGACGACCCTTGCCCATTCGGGCAACTTCGGCGAGCCTCGGATTTGGTGCAGCGCATCGCCCTGGCTCTCTTCGACCTCGATCGCACGCTGCTCGACGGCGATAGCGATCTCCTGTGGAGCGAGCTGCTCGGCCAGCGCGGCGTGCTCGACGTCGAGCGTGTGCGCGAGTTCCACCGCGAGTACCACGCCGGCACGCTGGACATCGACGCCTTCCTCTTGTTCCAGCTGGCCCCGCTCGCTCGGGAAGCACGCGCCGACTTGCTCGGTTGGCGC
>JAYTBY010000163.1:0-4468 GCA_043736755.1 Planctomycetota bacterium
CTGTCGCAAGAGCTCGACGTCCAACGCGAACGGTGACCCTGCGCTGCTGGCAATGTCCCAAGTCGCGATCCGGTTGCCCGAGACGACGAACGCTGCGACGATTCTGCGGTAGTCGTCGGGCGGGCCGCGCACCTCATCGAAGCACCGGTGCGCGAACTCGACTTGGCGTTGTTCGGACTCGAAGACGACGCGCGGGAGAGCCGTGCCGTTCACTAGACGAACGGACGTTCGATGTCTCGGTCCGGCGAACACGCCGTCGAGGTTGCGGACGTTGGCTTTCAGGAAGGCGAGGACATCAGAGGGTTTCGGGACGCGATGCACTGCGCGGTCTCGCCTAAGGTCCGATTGGCTGGCCGCGGCAACCGGCGCAGCTCACGTCGAAGACTGGACGGACGCGGCAGTCGGATCGACTGTGATTGCGGATCCAGTGCCCAGTGCAAGGGTCACGATCGCCTGTCCAGCCAGATCGGGGGGGCATTCCGTCCTCGTACCGCGATCGCCATCGAGCCGGAAGGCGATCGGGCTTTCTGAGCGCCACGTTCCAGTTCGTTTCGGGTTGCTCCACGCGCTCCGATCCCTATTCGCGATTGGCTAGACTCCGCTCCACCCGCTCGAAGAACGTACGTGCCCCAACCCACCGACCAACAGCTCGAATCGATGCTGTTCGACCTCGAGTCGGACCTAGTCGAGCGCAAGAGCTCCTTCGACGGTGACTCGCCTGACAAGGCACGGCAGGCCGTGTGCGCCTTTGCCAACGACCTTCCGGGGCACGACCGAGCCGGCGTCCTCATCGTCGGAGTCCATGACGACGGTCGCTCGAGCGGGCTCGAGATCACTGATCGATTGCTGCTGACGCTGGCCGACATCAAGACCGACGGACAGATGCTCCCTCCGCCTTCCCTCGAAGTGCAGCGGCGTGTTGTGCGTGGGGTTTTCGTCGCCGTCGTGATCGTGCGACCGTCCGACGCTCCACCCGTGCGGTATCGAGGCCGAATCTGGATCCGCGTGGGGCCGCGACGCGCGCTCGCGAGCGCGCAAGACGAGCGCATTCTCAACGAGCGTCGGCGACACCTCGATCGTCCATTCGACACGCACCCGGTGCGCACGGCAACGATCGCCGACTTGAGCCGCACGCGCTTCGAGGAGGAGTACCTGCCGTCCGCGTTCGCGCCGGACGTGATCGCGGCGAACGACCGCAGCTACGAGCAGCGCCTCGCTGCGTGCAAGATGATCCTCGCCGTCGACGAGCCGGTGCCGACGGTCGCGGGGATCGTGACCCTGTCAACCCGTCCGCGCGATCACGTCCCCGGAGCGTACGTGCAGTTCCTGCGCATCGGCGGCCTGCGTCTCTCGGATCCGGTCGAGGACGAGGCCGTGCTCGATGGTCCGATCGCCGACGTCGTGCGGCGCACCGAGGAGAAGCTCCAGGCGCACAATCGGATTGCAGTCGACCTGACGAGCGGTCCCGTCGAGAAGCGCACGTCGTCGTATCCCTTGCCCGCGCTCCAGCAACTCGTGCGCAACGCGGTGCTGCACCGCACGTACGAGGGCACGAATGCGCCGATCCGCGTCGTGTGGTTCGACGACAGGATCGAGATCGCGAGCCCAGGCGGTCCGTTCGGTCAGGTGACGGAGCGCAACTTCGGTCAGCCGGGAGTCGTGGACTATCGCAATCCGACGTTGGCCGAGGTGCTGCGTGTGCTCGGCCTCGTGCAGCGTTTCGGAGTGGGGATCGAGACGGCGCGCGAGCACCTTCGCGCGGCCGGACATCCGCCGCTCGAGTTCGAAGTCACGCCGGAGCGCGTGGTGTGGATCGTTCGGGCTCGGGGCTGACCCTCACTCGCGCGAGGTCTCTCGACGCACTGGAGGTCTCCACGGCTCCAGGGTCTTCAACCGTAGTCCGCAGGCTTCCCATGAGTTGCGGAGCGTCCCGATGTCAGGGGGCTGACCGACGAGCAGGTCGAGGTGTTCAAGGTGATCGTAGGCGAACACGGGCATGTAGCCACCGCAGGATGCGCCGAGCACGTCCACCGCCAGGAACGTGGTGATGCGGCAGCACAATTCGTGCGCAGACCGGATGGTCTCCAGCGTGAGCAGCGCGTCTCCCGCGTTGCCGTGGGCTCGGCTCGATTCCGTGGCCGAGTGCGCGATGTACTTGTTGACAACCGTGCATGCGCAAGCGCATTCGTCCCTGAGAACCTCCAGTGCGCAGCAGAGCGTCTCCAGGTCGAGGGGGTCGTCCGCACTCCTGGCCGATGGACCTCGCCCAGTCAATTTGTCGATGGTCTCGTGGCGGATCTCGCTCCGCTGCCAGTCCTGGACCCTGGCGCCAGTTCCCATGCGGCCACATGCTTCGAGGAAACTCCGCTTCGCACCCTCGTACTCGTAGGGCAGACCCTCGGCGCGAAGAAGGTTGGACCGAGTGAGCGACGCTTGCTTCGCCTTCATGTCCTCGAGAATGGAGGCCAAGGAGGAAACGCCTTTCGCGGGATCCGACAGTTCGTAGTCGTCGACCTGGCGCCGTAGGGCTGTCGAGGCCATCGTCGCGAAGCCACGGGCGATGAACTCGCGGAGCAACGGGTTGCGCAGCCTGTTCGCGTGGCCTGCGGGACCGTAGCTCACTCTTTGAACCACTAGGGTGAACGTGGCGATGTCGATGGCGAGTTGTGTCAACTGCGAGCGGACTGAGTTCACATCCTCGCCGAGCAGCGCCGTCATCCACACATCGCGCAGGGCGGTCGGATCGGTGACCGGGTGCGGGCTGGAGACTTGTCGAGATCGGCGGCCCATTCAGGCCGGACCCGTCGCCGCCAACCTCTCCGCCGCCTTCCGCTCACCCTCGAGCGGCGAACACTCCGCACCGAACCAGCCCGTGTAACCGAGCTCGTGCGCTGCGCGGAACACGCGCTGGTAGTTGATCTCGCCCGTGCCCGGCTCATTCCGCCCCGGATGATCCGCGAACTGGAAGTATCCGATCTCGTCGAATCCGTCCTTCATCCGCCCGCACAGATCACCTTCGTCGATCTGCAGGTGATAGAGATCCCACGCAATCTTCACGTGCTTCGATCCGACGCTCTTGCAGATCTTCACCGCATCGGGCGAGTTGTTGAGGCAGTAGCCGCGGTGATCGACGCGCGTGTTGAGCGGCTCGAGCACGAGCATGATGTCGTGCTTCTCGAGCACCGGCACAACGCGCTTCAGGCCGTCGGCGACGTTCTGGTGCATCTTCTCCTTCGACACGCCGGCCATGTCGTTGCCGGCGATCACGAGCATCATCTTCGTCTCGAAGCGGTGCGCGGTCTCGCAGCCGGCTTCGATCTCCTTGACGAAGGCGTCGTGCGCGGACGGATCGTTCAGACCGGGTGAGAAGCCCCAGCCGAGGAACTGCACGACCTTGATCTTCGTGTCGCGGCGCGCTTTGTCGATCGCGTCGAGGTCCTTGCCGCGCCAGGGCCAGAACTCGACGCCGCGGAAGCCGAGGTCGGCGGCTTTGCGGATGCGTTCGGAGTGGTCGTTGGTGCCGAAGCCCCACATCTCGATGTTGCAGGCGAAGTTCGTCTTCACGCCGTCGAGGGGGCGCTTCTTCGACTCGACCGGGATGCCCGCCTCGCCGCCGACAGAGACCTGGGACGGCGCGATGCCGCCGGTGGCGAGCGTCGCGCCGGACAGCGCAGCACCAGCGGCAAGGAACGAGCGGCGGGGGATCGTCGTCATGGCTTCTTCTCCGGAGTCGGTGCGGGGTCGGACGTGTTCGATGAGGGCGTGCCGTTCGAGTTCGCGCTCGCACCGATGGAAGGCGGGGTCGGGGCGACAGGCGGCGCGACGGGCAGCGTCGCCAAATACTCGATCAGATCGCGCATCTCTTCGCGCGAGAGGTGATCGACCAAGTTCGTCGGCATCGACGAAACGCCGGGCTTCGTGCCTTCGATCTCGGCGCGCGGGATGTCGACTTGCGTGCCGTCGGCCTTGCGCATCAGCACGCGCTCGAGCGTGTCCTCGATCACGAGGCCTTCGGTCGGCGTTCCATCTTTCGTGAACACGACCGTGCCTTGGTAGCCCGTCGCGAACGTCCGATTCGGATCACAGATCGACTCGAGCAGCGCGAAGCGGGAACTGCGCGTGCCGACGGCGTCGAGCGCGGGGCCGACCACGCCGCCTTCGCCCGCGACCATGTGACAGCGCAAGCACTCGAGCTGACCCTTGCCGCGGAAGATGTCGCGACCGCGCGCGACGTCGCCGCCGTAAGCGCTGTCGGCGTACTTCGCGACCTTCGGGTCTAGCTCGCGTTTCGTGGCACGCGCAGCGACGAGAGGTGTCAGCGTCTCCACGTCGCGCTTCTCGCACGCGACGACGAGGTCGAGCGCGACTTCGGCCGGGACCAGCGACGCATCGAGCTTCAGCATCTCGCGCGCGAGCAGAGCGTCGGCCTTCTCGTCCTTCATGCGCGCGAGCCCGGCGTAGCCGACGC
>JAYTBY010000164.1:0-4461 GCA_043736755.1 Planctomycetota bacterium
ATTCTCCAAATGGGAGGTGGCACGAAATCCCCGTATGGCCCGGTTCGAACGGGCCGGGACCTGAGGGACGGGAACCCGTGGCAACTTGAAGTATCCCCCGAGAGTTGCAAACTCGGCAAGGTGTTCCGCGGATGGAAAGCTGGCGTCGGGAGCGGAAAAACCTTTCATCAAGCCGGTCGAGACTCGCGCGAGACCCCGGAACGGGCGGTCGCGGTACACTCCCACAGCAGGGTGCCCCCAGTGTCCGGGACACCCATGCCCCAACCCGCATGCGCCTCCTGATCCCGATCCTCCTCCTCGCCGGCCTGGGGGTCGGCTACCTCGCGTTCCGACGCGACGCCGAACCCGCCTCGATCGGGACGGGGCCGGCCAGTCGCGCGGCAGCGACCACGACGCCGCAAGCGCCCCTCGAGCTCGAGCGCGGTTCGGCCAACGCCGCACGCTCGGCGGCCGAGGGCGTCGAGCCCAACTCCGTCGCAGGCGCTGCAGCCGCTGGCGCTGCCGCGACCGAGATCGTGGATCCCGGGGCCGAGAAAGACCCCACCTTCGTGAACGGGGTCACCATGGACCCGTTGGGCTCGAAGATCTCGCAGGCGGGCAACCAGTACTACATCGACAAGTATCGCGACGCGTCCCGGGCGTCCCGGGTCCAGGCGTTCGAGTCGTTGCGAGCGGCCGTCGACATCGAGTTCCAAGCCGGCGCCAAGGACTCCGCCGCCTTGGCGGCCGAGATGAAGCGCGAGATGGAGTGGTTGCAGGACAACTACGAACCCGAGACGCCTTGATGGCGCGGGGTCCCTCGGCCGTGCGGCGCCGCTGACCCCTATGGGATGGACGGGATCTCTGCCCGGCGCCCGGGGCTCCCGTTCACGGGCTCGCAGTCTCAAGCCTGCTCGCGCGCGACGTCGATAGCTCCCTTACGGAGCCCGAGGGATCTTCCTCGGCCTCTCTGGAGCACCCCACGCATGGATCCTTTCCAGCCCCGCGCCGGCGAAGAGTTCGCCACCGAAACCGGTGAGCGCCGCCGTGCACGACGCCTGACGAATCGCGGCACCATCAAGCTCAAGATCGACACCTTGGAGCTCGAGGGCCGCGCGGACAATGTCTCGCAGTCGGGCGTGCTCTTCTTCAGCGAGGGCGACCTGCGCGTCACCGTCGAGGTCGATGCGAACGGCACGGTGGAGAAGCACTCGGGTCGGCTCGTCCGCGCACAGCGCATGCGCGGCGATCGCTTTGGGTGGGCTGTCGAGTTCGACTAGCGCCACGCGCCGGCCCAGCTCCTCGCGTAGGCGCGGTGCCACGAGAATTCTCACCGCGCGCTCGTTCGCCGAGCCCCTGCCTCGCCCGCAGTAGCCCGCCGACAAAGCCCGGACCCGTCGCGTCGGGCCGACGTTAACCCGGCCATGCTAGCTGCGTCACCGCACCGCACTCACCGCGCAGTCAGCGCGCCCCCGTCAGCGCACGTTCGCGATGAACCAGCCCGGCAGCACGCCGAGCACGATGACCATCGCCGCGCACACGATCGCCATCGCCGACGCGAGCGGTCGCGACTCCGCGGGGATCGGCTGCGTCTCGCTCTCCGGTTGCATGTACATCGCAACGACGATGCGCAGGTAGTAACCCAGAGCCACGACCGACAGCAGGATCCCGATGATCGCCGCCGGGATCATGTCCGCGCGCACCGCGACCGCGAAGACCATGTATTTGCCGAGGAATCCACCGGTCGCGGGGATGCCGCCGAGCGACAGCATGAACAGCGTCAACGCCGCCGCGATACCCGGCCGCTTGCTCGCGAGCCCGCGCAGCGAGTCGATCGTCACCGGCTTGCCCGTTTGCGCTTCGAGCATCGTGACGAGGCCGAACGCGCCGCCCGCCGTGAACGTGTAGGCCGCCATGTAGAAGAGGATCGCCTGGCTGGCTCCGCCCGACAGGCCATCGTGGTACATGCCCGCGATCGCGAGCAGCATCGTCCCCGCGTGCGCGATGCCGGAGTACGCGAGGAGGCGCTTCATGTCCGTCTGCACGAGCGCCGCCAAGTTGCCCGCAGCCATCGTGAGTAGGGCGATCGCAGCGATGAGGCCCGCGCTCTGCACCGGCAGCGCGAATGCGAGAGGCAAGAGGAACGCGAACGCCGCGGCCTTCGTGCCGGTCGCCATGAACGTCGTCACCGGGCTCGGCGCGCCTTGGTAGACGTCCGGAACCCACAAGTGGAACGGGAACACGCTGATCTTGAAGAAGATCGCGGCGACGAGCATCGCGACGCCCGTGATCGCCAGCGGTTGTTCGAGCAGGTCGCTCTGCGCCGCGATCCCCGACAGTTGGAGTGTGCCCGTGCCCGCGTACACGAATGCGGCGCCCATCAAGTAGATCGCGGCGGCGAAGGCGCCGAGCACGAAGTACTTGAGGCCGGCTTCGACGGACTCGCGGCGCGAGCGACGGAATCCGGCCAAGGCGTAGAGCGGAACGGAAAGCGTCTCGAGCCCGACGAAGAACACGAGCAGGTCGCGCGAGCCCGCCATCAGCACCATGCCCGAGGCGGCGGTGAGCAAGAGGATGTCGTGCTCGCCCTCGAGGTGCGCTTCCTCGCGGTAGTACTTCCTACCGAAAGTCCACGCGATCAAGGTCGTCGCGACGAAGAGCAGCGACCATGAGCTGGTCGTGCTGTTCGCGACGTAGGTGCCTTCGAAAACCGAGAGTTCCGGCCCGAACATCGTGCGTGTCGCGGCCCACGCCGCGGCGGCGAGCGTGGCCAGGAAGACGACGCTGCGCAGCGGCTGGAGCGCCTTGAACAACTCGACGAAGACGAGCAGGAGGACGCCGATCGCGAGAGCCAGGAACGGCCCACTCGCGTCGAGCGTCGTCTGCGACAGGATCCGGCTGGCGATATCGGAGTTCATCGAGCTTCGATCTCCAAGCGGTGGACCGGCGTCGCTTCGATGCTCGCCGTGCGAACGCTGCGCGCGCGCTCGATACGCGCGGCGACGTCGCGCAACGACGCATCCGTGCGGTCGAGGAACGCATTGGGCTGCACGCCGATCCAGATGCACAAGACGACGATCGGGAGCATCAACGCGACCTCACGACCGTTGAGGTCGGTGAGTGCCTTGTTCTCCGAATGCACGAGTGGCCCGAAGAGCATCTTGCGCGTCGCCATGAGCAAGTAGATCGCGCCGAAGATCACGCCCGTCACCGCGATCGCGGCGAGCCACGGCGAAGCTTGCCACGTGCCGAGGAGGATCAGGTACTCGCCCACGAAGCCGTTGAGGCCGGGGAGTCCGACGCTCGACAGCACCGCGAACACGAGGAACAGTGCGAAGATCGGCATCACGCCGGCGATGCCGCCGTACTGGTCGAGCGCGCGCGTGTGTCGGCGCTCGTAGATCATCCCGATCAGGAGGAAGAGCAGTCCCGTCGAGAGACCGTGGTTCACCATCTGGAGCAGGCTGCCGCGCAGCCCCGCTTCCGTGAGGGCGAAGAGACCGAGCACGACGTAGCCGAGGTGGCTGACCGACGAGCACGCGATGAGTCGCTTGACGTCCGTCTGCGCCATCGCGAGGAACGCGCCGTACACGATGCCGAGGACTCCGAGCGCCATCATCCACGGTGCCGCTTCCAGCGCGGCGCCCGGGAACATCTCGATGCCGAAACGCAAGAGCCCGTACGTGCCCATCTTGAGGAGCACGCCGGCGAGGACCACCGAGCCCGACGTCGGCGCTTCCGTGTGCGCGTCCGGCAGCCACGTGTGGAACGGCATCAGCGGCACTTTGATCGCGAACGCGAGTGCGAACGCCGCGAAGAGCCACGTCTGCGTCTCGACCGGCATCGCGCCGGCGAGGTCGATCAGGCGCACGACGTCGGTGGTGCCCGCCGTCCAGATCAACCAGATCGCAGCGACGAGCATCACCAAGCTGCCCGCGACCGTGTAGAGGAAGAACTTGATCGTCGCGTACAGCCGTCGCTCACCGCCCCAGATGCCGAGGATGAAGTACAGCGGGACGAGGCTCGTCTCCCAGAACACGTAGAAGAGGATCAGGTCGAGCGACAGGAACACGCCGAGCATGCCCGTCTGCATCGCGAGCAGCCAGACCATGAACTCTTTGACGCGGACGTTGATGTGGCCCCACGTCGAGAGCACGACGATCGGTCCGAGGATGGCCGTCAGTCCGACGAGCAGGACGGAGATGCCGTCCATGCCGAGTCGGTAGTGCACTGCGATGCCGCCAGGCAGCGTGAACCACGGCGCGACCTCCGTGAACTGCATCGCGGCGCTCGAACCGTCGAAGCGCAAGCACAGTGCGACGCCGATCCAAGCGACCACGAGCGTCGTGAGCAGTGCGATGCCGCGCTGGAGCCCGACTGCCTTCTTCGGTGTCGCCGCGATGAGCAGCGCGCCGACGAGCGGCAGGAAAATGAGCGCCGACAGGGACATCACATTGGGTGCTAGGGAATCAGCGAGTGCCA
>JAYTBY010000165.1:0-2023 GCA_043736755.1 Planctomycetota bacterium
ACTTCGCCGGGTAATCCCGTCATCGTCGGACAGATCACCGGGCCGACCAGCTTGTGGCGCGACATCCGCGTCTTCGGCACCTATGCGTACGCGGGTTCCGAAGGCGGCGGCGGCATCCAAGTCATCGACCTCGCGAACGTCGATGGCGGCATCGTCACGCTCGTGAACTCGGTGTCGACGGGCGGCAGCACGGCGACGCACACGCTGGAGCTCAACACGGCGTCGGGGCGTCTCTATCGAGCGGGTGGCGGTGGCAACGGCCTGCGCATCTACAACCTGAATGGGACAGGTTCGAGCCCGACGTACCTCGGTGCGTGGCCCGATCGCTACGTCCACGAGGCGCAAGTCGTCACGTATCCCACGGGTGGACCGGGCAATGGTCCGCGCGAGCTCGCCATCTGCTGCGGCGGCCTCGGCAGCGGCTACACGGACACAGGGATCGACATCGTCGATGTGACGAACGGCGCGGCGCCGGTTCACTTGCTGCACGTCTCGTACGGCTTGTCGAACTACTCGCACCAAGCGTGGCTCTCGCCCGATCGTCAGTTCCTCTTCCACAACGACGAGGTCGACGGCCGCCCGTTCACGCGCGTCTTCAACGCGTCGAACCTGAACCAGCCGATTCCGGTGCTGACGTACGTCGGCGAGTACCAGAACGGCGTCACGGTCGACCACAACATCTACACGAAGGATTCGCGCGTCTTCCACGCGAACTACCGCAGCGGACTGCGCGTGTTCGACACCACGAGCGGAGTCACGACGCCGACGCTCGTCTCGTGGTTCGACACGTTCCCGGCCGACGATGCGACGGGCTACAACGGCCTGTGGAACAACTACCCGTACTTCCCGAGTGGCGTCGTCATCGGCTCCGATCTCGAGAGCGGGCTGTTCGTCTGGTGGGTCGGCGACCCGCAGATCGACTTCGCGTTCCCGCAGGGAGCGCCGAGCGAACTGAACCCGGCCGGCGACGCGACGATCGTCCAGATCGTGCAAAACACCGCAGGAATCCTGCAGGCCGGCACGCCGACTCTGTACTGGAGCACGGGCGGCGCCTACACGCCGGTCGCGTTGACGTCGCTGGGCGGTGACCTCTACAGCGCCGTGTTCCCGCCCTTCGCGTGCGGAACGTCGGTCAGCTACTACGTCTCCGCGACGGGGACGAATGGACTCGTGTGGACTGCGCCCGAAAACGCGCCGAGTGCCACGTACACGGCGATCGCCGCTCTCGGCTCGACGACGATCGCGTCGGTGGACTTCGAAGCGAGCGCCGCGAGCTTCGCGCGCGACACGGCGACCGACACGGCGACGGCGGGCCTGTGGGTCCGCTCGAATCCGATCGGCAGCGCGGAGCAGAGCGAGGATGACCACACGGCCGGTGCGGGCGTCAACTGCTGGTTCACGGGCCAAGGCACGGTCGGCGGCGGAGTCGGCGATGCCGACGTCGACGGCGGGCGCACGACGTTGATCTCCGCGACCTACAACTTGGCCGCGCTCGCGAGCCCGGTGGTCAGCTACTGGCGCTGGTACGTGAACGACGGCAACGGCGCGATCGACGACAACTTCCGCGTCGACGTGACGAGCAACGGCACGACGTGGGTGAACGTCGAGACGCTCGGGGTCGGCAACGCGCAGGCTTCCGGCGGTTGGTACCGACGCGAGTTCATCGTGGAGGACTACGTCACGCTGACGAGCACGGTCCGCGTGCGCTTCGTCGCCGAGGACCTCGGTTCCGGTTCGATCGTCGAAGCCGCGATCGACGACTTCGCGGTCACGGACGCGAACTGCGTCGGCATCGCTGCGTTCTGCTCGGGCGACGGCACGGGCACGGCGTGTCCGTGCGGCAACGTCGGCGCGAGCGGCGCGGGCTGCGCGAACTCGGGTGGCACGAGCGGCTTGCTCGCCGGATCGGGCACGGTGGGCGTCGGCTCGGACACGCTCGTCCTCACCGCGTCGGGGCTACCCGCGACGGTGTCGGTGCTCTTCTTCCAAGGCACGGCCGCACAGAACGGCGGCCTCGGCCAAG
>JAYTBY010000166.1:0-2023 GCA_043736755.1 Planctomycetota bacterium
CGCGTGTCGAACCCGCACGGTTTGCGCACCGAACGCCGCGCCGCGTGCGAGCGCATGCTCGATTCGGTCGCCGCGAACCCGGCGATGATCGCCGGTCATCACGAACGCATTTGCACGGACATCGCGCGCGTCTCGAAGGGCCGATTGTTTCCGAAAGTCGGCGCGGAAGCGGTGTACGCGATCGGCGTGCGCGGCAAGGACCGCGCGCTCGCGATCAAGATCGACGACGGTAACTACCGCGGGATGCACCCGGTGATCGTCGCGTTGTTGCGACGCTTCGGCTTCGCGAGCGGAGAGGAATTGACGGCGCTCGAGCGCTGGGAAGAGCGCAGGATCTCGGACCTCGCGGGGCACGAGGTCGGACGGACGGAAGTCGTCTTCTGACCTAGCCGCATGTCGAGCGGTCGGGCTTGCGCCGCGCCGTGCTCGACCGCGGTGAATCGACACGCGGTCGTGTGCTCTAGACTGCTGCGCGCGATGACCACTACTCCGCACCGTCCGCCGGAGCTTCCACTCGACGCACACAAGGGCATCGCCGGACGTGTCTTGCTCGCTTGCGGCAGCGCGTGGATGCCCGGCGCGGCGACGCTCTCGGCTCGCGCGGCACAACGCGCGGGAGCGGGGCTCGTCCGTTTGTGGTGCCGAGACCGCGAACTCGTCGGGCTCGTCGCGCCTGCGGCACCCGAAGCCGTTTTCGAGAAGCCAGTCCTCGAATCGTTTCACTCCGGCGATCATCACGCCGCGCTCGTCGGTCCGGGTTTCGGGCTCGATGCGCTCGCGCGCGAAGTCCTCGAGAGCGCGCTGATGCGAGCGGGCGTCCCGCTCGTGCTCGACGCGGATGCGCTGACGCTGTTGTCGCGCGAGACCGATCTCGCGGCGGCGCGGCGTTCGGGGATCGCGCGTGCCGCCCTCGTTCTCACGCCGCACGCTGGTGAAGCGGCGCGACTGCTCGGTCGCGAGGTCACTGCGGATCCGAGCGCGCGCATCGAAACCGCGCGCGAGCTCGCGCGACGCTTCGGCGCGGTCGTGTGCCTCAAAGGGCACGGAACGGTCGTGACGGACGGTGCCCGCACGTTCGTCAACGACACCGGCAACCCCGGGATGGCGACCGCGGGCAGCGGCGACGTGCTGGCCGGGATCGTCGTCGCGTACCTCGCGCAAGTGCACACGCTCGCTTGCGCGGAATGGACGGCGTTCGACGCGGCCGCGCGGGCCGTGTGGGTTCACGGGCGCGCCGGCGATCTCGCGGCGTCGGAACGTGGACCGCGCGGGATCGTCGCGTCGGACCTCGTCGACTTCCTTCCGCGAGCACAGCAGGACACTAGAGTGGGGGCCGAATGACCAAGGCCAACGCACTCCAAGTTCCGCCCGGCTCCGTCGAAACGCTCGACGACGGACTCGGTTTCGTCGCGCTCGTCGATCGCATGCAGCACGACCCCGCGCTCAAGGTCGTGAACTCCGCGCGCATTTCGTACGAGCGCCAGAAGCAGGGTTTCGACGACAAAGACCGGGCGTTGTGCTCGTTCTTGTGGGAGCACGGACACACGTCGCCGTTCCGGCACAGCTTCTACACCTTCCACTGGAAGGCGCCGCTCTTCGTCTTCCGACAAGCGTTCAAGTACCAGGTCGGCAGCGGTTGGCGGGAGTACGAGGTCGAAGGCCAGACCGTGTCGCTCGAAGTGTTCGACGTCCTCTTCGACACGGACAAAGGCTGCTCGTGGAACGAGGTCTCCGGTCGCTACGTCGAGTGGCAACCGGAGTTCTACGTGCCGCGCACGTTGCGCGCGAACCCGCCGCACGGGAACAAGCAGGCGTCCGTTGATCTCGACGCGACGTTCGATCACGCGCGCGAGCGTGAGTCGATGATCGAGGAGTGCCGCGAAGCGTACGAGCGCTACGAAGCACGCATCCGGCGCGGCGTCGCGAAGGAGATCGCGCGCATGTGCTTGCCGCAGAGCCTCTACAGCCAGGCGTACTGGACCGTGTCGCTGCAGGGCGTGCTGCACTTCCTCGAACAGCGCCT
>JAYTBY010000167.1:0-2023 GCA_043736755.1 Planctomycetota bacterium
CCGACGCGCGCGATGATCGTCTCCTCGCCGGCGCCGCCGACGAGGCGCTTGATGTTCGTGCGCACCGTGACGCGTGCTTTCGCGAGCACTTGGATGCCGTCCTTCGCGACGGCGGCGATTTCGGTCTTCCCCGACGCGGGGTTCGGACAGTCGATGACCTTCGGCGTGACGCTGGCCTTCACGGCTTCGAGCACGTCGCGTCCGGCGAGGTCGATACCCGACGCGGTGCGGAAGTCGAGCTCGATGCCGGCGCGGTTCGCCGAGATCAGGGCCTGAACGACGCGCTGCACGCGACCGCCGGCCAGGAAGTGCGCTTCGATGTCGCGCGTCGTGATGCCCTCGATGCGCGCCTGGACGAGCATGATCTTCGCGTCGAGGATCGCCGACGGGCTGACCTTCCTGAGGCTCATCGCGAACATGTCGAAGGGACCGATGCCGGCGTTCGTCGTGACCGAGCGGACCCACAGGTTCGCGTAGCGGAGCACGATCACGAGGAAGATGATGAGGAAGAGCCCGAGCACGAGGAACATGCCGATCCTCCACACGGGGAATTCGGGGTCCTGTGCTGCTTGGGACGCCGGGCGCAGTTGGAGAGCGAGTGCGAGGAGGTTCAGTTCGTTCATGGCTTCGGTTCGATCGGTAAGGACGACCGCGCGTTACTGCCGTCGAGGACGGCCGCGCATCACGGTCGGTGGTGAAGACCGCACCTCAAGGGGCGGCGCGAGCGGGTACTTCCTGGACTTGCGCGACGACGACGCGGTTGCCCGCGACTTCGATGACGCGAATGCGTTGGCCGGCTTCGATGGCTTCGCCGCGGCTGACGACGTCGACGCGACGACCGTCGAAGATCGCGACGCCGGCGGGGCGCAGGAGCGAATCGACGACGCCTTCGTGGCCGAGCATGCCCACATCGCGGGGATCTACGGCGCCGGTCTCCGTGAACGTCGCACCGGGGTTCACGAGGACTTTCCCGAGCGGGCTCTTCGGCAGGAGCTTCATGCCGGCGAGGATCGCGATCGGGACACCGACCGCGCTGGCGACGAGCAGATTGACGCCGTAGGCGGTGTCGATCGAGAAGGCCCACGCGACCGAACCGATCAGGCTGATCGCGGCGGCCGCGCCGAGAGCGCCGAGGCTCGGGAACAGGAACTCGAGCACGATCAGCACGAGCCCGAGGATGAAGAGGACGATGGGCCAACTCACGACGCGTTCTCCTGAAGACCTTCGACGACGAGACGACCGCTGCCGACCTCGAGGACGCGCACGCGCGAACCCGCGAGGAGGAATGTGCCGATCGAGCGCGCCTCGAACTCGACGCCTGGATTCCCATCCATCGCGATCTTTCCGACCGGACGCAAGTCGGTGAGCGCGATCCCGCGCGCGCCGAGTGCCGGCAACTCGACCGTTTCCGGCATCGCGCCCGCGAACGCAACGGTGGGATCGGGTACGAGCACCGCGCGCCGCAGCATCGGTGTCTTCGGCAACCAGCGCGACAGGACCATCGCGACCACGATCGCGAGGACTGCAGCCAGCGCGTACTCGATTCCCGTGTCCAGCAGTCGTTCGCCGACGAACGGATCCGTGAGCGTGAAGCCTGGTCCGACGCTCGCGGCGATGAGTCCACCCGCGAGAAGGACGCCGCCGCTGATGCCGAACCACAGCGAGCCCGGGAACGCCAGGAGCTCGATGACGATGAGTCCGAGGCCGAGCGCGACCGCGACGATGTGCGGAACTTCGGCGAGACCCGCCAGGTACTTACCCCCGACGACCGCGAGGAAGCACGCCGCGGACAAGATGCCGGGCAGC
Source organism: Planctomycetota bacterium (assembly GCA_043736755.1). GTDB lineage: Bacteria > Planctomycetota > UBA1135 > UBA1135 > JAEUHZ01. The sequence continues at coordinate 1,807 of JAYTBY010000167.1, forward strand.
CCGAATCCCGGCAGCTTGAGTTCGAGGTAGCCGAGCACGATCGCCGCGAGGATGAGCAGCGGCGTCAAGCGTTCGAGCCAGACGACGGCGCGCTCACCCGACGAACGCTCCACGACACTCGATGCGTCACCCGGCGCGTATCCGATGCGCTCGAGCACCTGCGTCAAGTTCTCCGCGATGCCGTCGGCGAAGCGCAGCTCGACCGCTTGCTTCGCCG
>JAYTBY010000168.1:0-4454 GCA_043736755.1 Planctomycetota bacterium
TTCCTGCAGACGGAAGCTGTGCGCGGTCTCGTCGCGCGGAAGGGCGCTCAATGAGCACCAACTCCACTTCGACGAGCGAGCGACGGTCATGGGTCGATCGCATCGTGTCGCTGCGCGGCGTGCGTTGGACCAACTTGGATTGGCACGTGCTCCTCATCGCGGGCTTGCTCCTTGCGATCGGGCTGGCGTTCGTCTCGGCCATGAGCACGGCCGACGAGACGTTCGGCCGGACCGACTCCAAGAGCGGGATTCAGTTCGGCGACCACGTGAAGAAGCTCCTGGTTGCGGCGCCGGCGTTCTTGCTGGGGCTCGCGGCGCGTCCGCGCTGGTTGCGCCGGAACGCGAGCCTCGCGTGGGTCCTCGCCCTCGCGCTCCTCGTCCTCGTGTTCGTCGTCGGCGACTCGCGCAACGGATCCAGACGTTGGATCGATCTCGGTCCCTTCGACCTGCAGCCGTCGGAGCTCGCGAAGATCGGCGTGATACTCGGACTCGCGGCTGCGCTCGATCACTTGCGCCTGAAGTCGCTGCGCGAGTGGGGGATGCCGCTGATCCTGGCTCTCGTTCCGATGGCGCTCGTCATGTTGCAACCCGACCTCGGGACGTCGCTGACGATCGTTCCGATCACGCTCGGCATGCTCTACGTCGCCGGAGCGAGCGGGCGGCTCATCCTGGGCTTCCTCGGTGGAGTGCTGTTGATCGGTGCGTGCGCGTGGCACTTCGAGATCGGCATCCGCGAGTACCAGCTGCAGCGCATCGACACCTGGACGCGCGGATGGAGCGCGCCCGAACTCATCGCGGAGCGCAACGGCTCCGCGTTCCACACGTACCACGCGCGTGTCGCGATCGGGAACGGCGGGCTGGGCGGCGAAGGGCTCGGCGGCGGCGTCGCCAACGAGGTCGCGTGGCTGCCCGAGCGCGATTGCGATTCGATCTTCGCCGTCGTGGCCGAGGAAGCCGGTTGGATCGGGACGTGCGTAGTCCTCGCGCTCTACGGACTGCTCGTCCTGTCGCTGTTCCAGAGCGCGTCGAATCTGCGTGACCGCTTCTCGCGACTCGTCGTTTCGGGCGTGGGTCTCTTCTTCGCGGCGCACCTCTTCATCCATTGCGGCGTGAATTTAGGCCTGATTCCTCTGACCGGCCTGACGCTGCCCCTGTTCTCGACCGGTGGGTCCTCGTTGCTGGCCACGTTCCTCGCGCTGGGGCTGGCCCTCGGGCTCGCGTCGCATCGGCAACCGTCGCTGGATGCCGAGACGTTCCGCAGCCTCTGAAAGAAACCGGCGTGCAAGCGGCTGTCGCGCGCCTATCCTCCGCCTCCCAACCGAACGCGCGAGGAACTCGAACTTGGCTGACACGAACGCCGGACCGCAACACGACACGGAAGCACGCTGGCTGGCCGAGACGCACCGGCCCAACGATCCCCAGCTGACGCTGCGCGCGATCGTCGTCGGGATGCTGATCGGCGGGTTGATGTGCGTGTCGAACCTCTACGTCTTCTTCAAGACGGGTTGGTCGATGGGCGTCACGATCACGGCGGCGATCTTGGCGTTTGCGGTGTTCAAGGGCGCTGGAGCGGCGGGTCTCGTGAAGCGGCCGCTCGGCCTGCTCGAGAACAACGCGCTGATCACCGTGAGCTCCGGCGCGGGCTACATGACGGGCGGCGGCAACATGGCCGCGTTCGGCGCGCTGCTCATGGTCACGACGGTGCGCCCCGATACGCTGCCGATGATCGCGTGGTTCGGGGTGATCGCGGCGCTCGGCGTGTTCTGCGCGATCCCGATCAAGCGGCAGCTCATCAATCGCGAGGGGCTCGTGTTCCCGACGGGGACGGCGACCGCGGAGACGTTGCGCGTGTTGCACGGCGACGAGCGCGCGGGCCGAGAGGCGACGAGTGCCTCGGTCGTGAACACGACATCCGCTGCGAGTTCGCAGCCGGGGGCATCGTCGGGCGCGGTCATTCCGCCGTCAGCCAGCACGCCGGCGGGCGGGCGCATGCCGACGGTCGACGCAGCACGGACCGAAGCAGCACGGACCGAAGCAGCAGCGAAATCCGGTGGTTCGCGTCAGGCTGCAGCGCTCGGAATCGCCGCCGGTTTCGCGGCGCTCCTCACGTGGTTCCGCGACGCGCAGGCCACGTGGATGCCGTTCAACGTGCCCGGCACGATCCCGGTTCCGATCGAGATCGCGGGCAAGAAGGCCGCGGAATGGACGCTCGCGGTGAAGACCGAGGTCGTGCTCGTCGGCGCGGGAGCCTTGATGAGCTTCCGCACGGCGTGGTCGCTCTTGCTCGGCAGCCTGCTGACCTACGGCGTGCTCGCGCCGCAACTCTTCGCGGACGGACGCATCACGGCCGTCAGCTACAAGTCGATCGTCACGTGGACCGTGTGGCCGGGGGCAGCACTGCTCGTCGCGTCGGGCCTGACCTCGTTCGCGCTCGATTGGCGCAGCGTGTTGCGCTCCTTTTCGGGGCTCACGCGCATCCTCGGCAAGAAGGACGCAGCCAGTGCGGATCCGATGGACGCGGTCGAGTGTCCGACGTGGTGGTTTCCTGCGGGTTTCATCGTGCTCGGGCCCATCGTCGTGACGCTCATGGCGATCCTGTTCCAGATCCCCGTGTGGGCCGGTTGCATCGCCGTTCCGCTCGCAGTCGTGATGGGATTCGTTGCGGCGCGCGTTACCGGTGACACGGACGTGACTCCGACGAAAGCGCTCGGGCCCGTGACGCAGCTCGTCTACGGCGCGATCACGCCCGGGAATCTCTCGGGCAACATCATGAGCGCGAACGTCACGGGCGGGATCGGCCTGCACGCGGCCGATTTGCTCACAACGTTGAAGACCGGGTGGCTGCTCGGCGCCAGTCCGCGCGTGCAATTCTTCGCGCAACTCTTCGGCGTGCTCGCGGGCGCGGCGCTCATCGTTCCGGCCTACGACTTGCTCATCCAGGATCCGTCGATGCTCGGCGGTGACACTTGGCCCGCGCCCTCTTGCCTCGTGTGGGCCAAGGTGTCCGAGACGTTCGCGGACGGGATCGGCGCACTCGATCCGCTGGCGCAGAAGGGGATCCTGATCGGAGCCGTGCTCGGCATCGCGCTGGCGCTCATGGAGAAGTTCGCGCCGAAGAAGGCCAAACCGTTCGTACCGTCGCCATCGGGTCTCGGCATCGCGATGGTCGTGCCGGGCAGCAACGGGCTCGCGATGTTCCTCGGTGGTGCGCTGGCAGAAATCATGCGGCGCAACTGGCGTCGCATCGCGGATCTGTTCGTCACACCGATCGCGTCGGGCTTGATCGCGGGCGAGAGCTTGATGGGCATCACGGTGGCGCTGCTCAACGCGGGCAAGCTGCTCGGTTAGGCGCCCGTCCGTCTGGGCTGGGCTCGATCACGAAATCCCCGAGCGGCGTTCCGAGCAGAGTCGTTCGGTGCATCGACTCGCCCTGGAAGTCATCCGCTCGGATTGCGCCGCGCAAGTGACGACACCTCCGATCCCGATCCGTTGCTCTCTGGACAAGCGGTCGCGTCATGCAAGCCAGGCCCGATAGCCTGCTCGCCCCGAGGCGCTGGAGACCACGCATTTCGCGCTGGCCGGCAACCGCTCGTCCCTGCCGCTGCACTCGAACCCACGATGATCACCTTCCCGCTCGCGATCGCTTCCACGATCCTCACCACGCACGGGTTCGTCGCCGATCCGCTGCCGTCGTGGAACGACACGGGCCCGAAGAAAGCGATCGTCCAGTTCGTCCAGCAGGTCACGAAGGCCGGCTCTCCGCAGTTCGTGCCCGTGCCGGAGCGCATCGCCACCTTCGACAACGATGGGACGTTGTGGTGCGAGCAACCGCTGTACTTCCAGGCGCTCTTCGCGATTGCTCGAGTCAAGGCGCTGGCGCCAGAGCATCCGGAGTGGAAGGACAAGCAGCCGTTCGCGTCGCTGCTCGCGGGCGACATGAAGGCCGTCGCTGCGGCCGGTGAGAAGGAACTCGTCGAGATGATCGCCGCGACGCACTCCGGCATGACGACCGAGGAGTTCGAGAAGACGGTGACCGATTGGATCGGCACCGCGAAGCATTCGCAGACCGGCCGCCTCTACACGGAGATGGTCTACCAGCCGATGCTCGAGCTCTTGACGTATCTCCGCGCGAACGGCTTCAAGACCTTCATCGTGTCGGGTGGCGGCATCGAGTTCATGCGTCCGTGGGTCGAGCGCGTCTACGGCATCCCGCCCGAGCAGGTCGTCGGTTCGAGCGGCGGATTGAAGTACGAGATGCGCGACGGCAAGCCGGTCCTCGTCAAGCTGCCCGCGCTCGTCCACAACGACGACAAGGACGGGAAGCCCGTCGGCATCCAGCGGCACATCGGTCGTCGACCGATCGCGGCGTTCGGTAACTCCGACGGGGACCTCCAGATGCTGCAGTGGACGTCGGCTGGCGTGGGCCCGCGATTCTGTCTCTACGTCCATCACAC
>JAYTBY010000169.1:0-4442 GCA_043736755.1 Planctomycetota bacterium
CTCGCGCGCTTCTTGACCGGCGACGAGATCCACGAGGTCCACGGCGCCGTCTCGCGCACGTTCATCCAAGAACGCATGATCCCGGGCACCGACAAGAAGGGGAAGAGCGACGTCGACGACGCCGTGCTCTTCGTCGCGAGCTTCAAGGGCGGCGCGACCGCGAGCTTCGAGGCATCGCGCCTCGCGACGGGTCACTTGAACGCGAACACGATCGAGTTGAACGGCGAGCTCGGCTCGCTGCGCTTCGAGTTCGAGAACATGAACGAGCTGTGGTTCGCGGACGCGACCCTCGGGCCGCGCACGGGTGGATGGCGTCGCATCGTCGCGACATCCGCCGCGGGCGAGCATCCGTACGCCGCGAACTGGTGGCCGGACGCTCACCTCGTCGGGTACGAGCACGGCTTCACGAACATGGCCGCCGACATCGTGCGTGCGATCGAGGGGATCGAGCCGGTCGTGCCGCTCCCGGATTTCGTGGACGCGTACGAGACGCAGCGCGTGCTCGAGGCGGCCGCGATTTCGGCCAAGGAGCGCATCGCGGTGCGCATGTCCGAGATCAAGTGATCGTGCCCGCGGCCGGGCGAGCGTTGTCACCGGACACGCGTGTTCGAGCCTGAAAACCGCTGCGATGTGCGAGTAGGGCGGCGGTTGCCAGGGCCTTCGATGCGACGGTCCCTCGGAGTCCTGCTGTGCCGCGCGGCAGTGCGTCATCGGGGATTTCTAGTGAGGCTCCGAGCCGTTCTCGCGCTCCCGCGCTGCTCGCCCTATCCTCCGCGACCCGCCTGGAGGAACCCATGCCCCGCCCCGTCTGCCTCTTCACCGGCCAGTGGGCCGACCTGCCGATCGAGACCCTCGCCAAGAAGGCGCGCGACTTCGGTTACGACGGACTCGAACTCGCCTGTTGGGGCGATCACTTCGACGTCCAGAGCGCGCTGAAGGACAAGGGTTGGATCGCGAGCCGTTGGGAGCTCTTGCAGGACCACAAATTGGGCTGCTTCGCGATCTCGAACCACCTCGTCGGTCAAGCCGTTGCGGACGTGATCGACGAGCGCCATCGTTCGATCCTGCCCGAGCGCGTGTGGGGTGACGGCAAACCGGACGGAGTGCGCAAGCGCGCCGCCGCCGAGATGATCGACACGGGTGGCGCCGCGCGCGCCTTCTTCGATGCCGCGCCGAAGTCCGTGAAGGACGTCTTGAAGCGCACGAAGCGCACGGTCGTCGTAGGCTTCACGGGGTCGCCGATCTGGCAGTGGGCCTACGCGTTCCCGCCGCTTCCGCCCGGTGGCATCGAGAAGGGCTTCGCCGAGTTCGCGAGCTTGTGGCGACCGATCCTCGACGAGTACCAGAAGATCAAGGTGTCGTTCGCGCTCGAAGTCCACCCGACCGAGATCGCATTCGACCTGGCCAGCACGGAGCGCGCGTTGGCGGCACTCGACGGACACAAGGCCTTCGGTTTCAACTTCGATCCTTCGCATTTCGGCTACCAGGGCGTCGATTACCTCGGTTTCCTGCGCCGTTTCGGCGACCGCGTGTGGAACGTGCACGTCAAGGACGTCTGGTGGTCGCCCGTGCCGACGTCGGCCGGGACCTTTGGCGGGCACGTCGACTTCGGGCGCGATGGCCGCAACTGGGACTTCCGTTCGCCCGGTCGCGGTCGCATCGATTTCGAGGGCATCGTCCGCAGCCTCAACCAGTTGAACTACGCCGGTCCGCTCACGGTCGAGTGGGAAGACGCTCTCATGGATCGCGAGCACGGTGCCAAGGAGTCGGCTGCGTTCGTGCGCCGACTCGACTTCCCCCGCAGCGAGCGCGCGTTCGACGCTGCGTTCTCCGAGTGAAGCGCAGTAGAAATCGATCCCGGCGCGTCGGGATCGGCAGGCCTTCGAGGCGGATCCCCAGGAACACGGTATGACCTCTGATCTCCAGTCGGCGTCGCGAACTGGCGGAGCGGGCATACGTCCGCGCCTCAGCGTGATGATGTTCCTCCAGTACGCGATCTGGGGCGCATGGTTGCCGATCCTGTGGCCGTTCCTCGCGGACTACCGCGGCTTCGACGAGGGCCAGATCGGCACGATGTTCATGGTCGGCGCTGTCGGCGCGCTCCTCGCGCCGTTCGTCGCGGGCCAGATCGCCGACCGCTTCTTCGCGACGCAGACGTTCGTCGGGATCAGCCACCTCGTCGGGGCCGTGCTGATCTGGCAACTCGGCTCGATCGAGACGTACTCCGGCTTCCTGTGGTTCTCGCTCGCGTACTCGGTCGTCTACTGCCCGACGATGCCGCTGACGAACAGCCTCGCATTCCACCACCTCGCCGATCGTGACCGCGATTTCGGCAAGGTTCGCGTGTGGGGAACCATCGGATGGATCGTCGTCGGGATCCTGGTCGGGCAATGGCTGCTCCGCCACCACACGCCGACCGGCACGCCGACTCAAGCCGAGATCGACGCGGCCTATGCCGCCGGTCGCGCGGACGCGTTCCGCCTCTCGGCGATCCTCGGAGCCTTGATGGGGCTCTACTGCTTCACGCTGCCCAACACGCCGCCGGTGAAGGGCGCGCAGAAGAATGCGACGTTCGAGGCCCTGGGCGAAGTCGCGAAACAGCCGCTCATCGCGCTGTTCTTGATCTCGATCCCGATCTCGTGCATCCACCAGTTCTACTTCGTGCACACGTCGGGCTTCCTCAGCGTGTTCCAGTCGAAGGCCGCGACGGACATCAACCAGATCTTCGGTGTAGGCGGCGGCGGCCTCATGACGATCGGTCAGATGTCCGAGGTCCTCGTGCTGGCCGTGATGCCGTTCTTCACGAAGCGGTTCTCGAGGAAGTCGATCCTGCTCGTCGGCTGTGCCGCTTATGCGCTGCGGATGGGGCTTTTCGCCTACGTCGAACATTCGCCCTTCGATCCGATCACGACACTGATCCTCGGCATCGCACTGCACGGACCGGTCTTCGGCTGCTTCATCTTCCTAGCGTTCATGATCGTCGACGAGGAGACCTCCTCGGACGTCCGCGCCAGCGCGCAGAGCCTCTACAACCTCGTCATCATCGGCCTCGGGATCATCGTGGGCAGTTGGGTCTCGGCGCAGGTCGCGACGTGGGCCAAAGCCGGTGCTCCAAAGCTCGACTACTCGAGGCACGAGCACACGACGACGCTCTTCTCCGTCCCGATGTGGGGAGCCATCGCCTGTTTCGCGCTCGTCCTCGTCTTCTACCCGAGCCGCAAGTCCGCCAGCCGTCCGGCCTGAATCCACACTCGATGAATTCCGCGTTGTTCGCTCTGCTCCTCTCCGCCGCGCAGTCGTCCGGCCCAGCCCCAAAGGCACCTGTGATCCCGCGCCCGCGAGATCCGTTCGTGTTCCGCTGTGTGCTCGACGGACGCGTGCGCATGGTGACGCTGGCTCTCGCCGACGATCTGTGGGCGTCGTTCGATGCGCGCACTTGCAGCCTCTACAAGTCGTGGAAGGGAGGCGTCACCTTCGACGGCGCCGTGTACACGACCGTTCACGGACCCACGCCGACGACGCGCGGCACCGACTACCAGAAGGGACTGGATGGCGACGTGTGGATGGCGCGTGTCGACGACAAGCCCGTCGATACTCGAGCCGAGTGGCGCGGCTACCGCTTGGAGAACGGTGGGTGCGTGCTCGAGTACGACATCGTGCTGAAAGACGGTCGCGCGATCCGTGTGGAAGAGATGCCGGAGTTCGCACGACCCGAGGGCCTGTTTTCCCCGACGGAAATGGAGGAGTGGGGTCTCGAAGCCGGGTTGCCGGGACTCGTTCGTCGTTTCCGGGCGACCGACGTGCCCGTGGGCGTGATGATCGCCGTGCAGTTGCGCAGCGATGCGCCGCGCGGACGGTTCATCGACGCTGGGGGCGCTGCTCAAGAGCGCTTGGTCGACACGAAAGACGCGCAGGGACTCGTCGTCGCGACGGAGATCCACTCGCTCCTGTGGCTCGGAGCGAACCGCAAGACGAACAGCATCACGCAGTTCTTCGATCCCGTCGAGGCACCGCCCGTGGATCCGAAGGCGCCGAAGTCAAAAGCGCAGGAGGGCGGCAAGTGATCACGACACTCGCACTCCTCGTCGCGGCTCTCGCGCCGCAGTCTGCCGAAGCGCCGCGTGAACCGGGTCTCTCCGTCTACTGGTACTTCATCGGCGAACCGATCGACAAGTTGCTGCCGCTCGTGCCGGGTCAGACGCCGAACGTCGCGCGTCGCCTCGACACGATCGATCTCGAGGAGCCGGATCTCGAGGGAATCGAGGACACGTACGTCGCACACGCGAAGGGCTTCCTCGAGGTCAGTGAGCCCGGCCTCTACACGTTGCGCCTGCGCAGCGACGACGGCTCGAAGCTCGTCCTCGACGGTAAGGTGGTCCTCGATCACGACGGGTTGCACGGTCCGAAGGACAAGGACGTCGAGATCGAGCTCACGCGTGGCT
>JAYTBY010000170.1:0-4436 GCA_043736755.1 Planctomycetota bacterium
ATCTCGCCGCCGAAGCGCGACGAGGGCTGGAATCGCCGCATGCTCGTGCGTGCGCTGCAGGACCGCCTCGCCGGCGCCGCGCGTTTCCGCGAGACGATCTCGTACTCGTTCGTCGCCGACGAAGTGCTCGCGAAGCTCGGTGACCAGAACGAACCGCACGTCCGCGTCATCAACTCCGGCGTCGAGGGCGCGTCGCGCATCCGTCGCTCCGTCATGCCGTCGTTGCTCGCACTGCTCGAGCCGAACCGTCGCCGTCGCGAGGCCGTCGCGATCTTCGAGATCGGCAAGGGCTACGTCCCCGAGCGCGCCTCGCCGCGCGGCGAGCCGGCCGAAGTGCACGAACTGGGCCTCGTTCTCGCGAGTCCGAGCACAAAGGAACCGCGTTTCGACGCGACGTCCCTCGCGCGACTGCGCGCCAGCGCGCTCGATGCGATCCGCGCAGCCGGATTCGCGCAAGTCGCCGAGCGTCCGCTGACGCCCGAGCACGCGCCCCGTTGGGCCCATCCCGTGCGCGGCGTCGCGCTCTTCGTCGGCGATGCACACGTCGGCGTCGTGGCCGAGCTCGAACCGCGCCTGCGACGCGCGCTCGGACTCGTCGGCGACGTCGACAGCGACGCGGCGGCCGCGCTCGTGTCGCTCGACGCACTCCTCTCGGCCGAAAAGAAGCCCGCGCCGTTCCGGCCGCTGCCGAAGTTCCCCGGCGTCAAGGTCGACGTCGCGGTCCTGGTGCCGAGCACGCTGCAAGCCCTCGATCTCGCCAACGCGCTCGAGAAGTCGAGCAAGGGGCTCGCGCAAGCGGTCGAACTCTTCGACGTCTACTCCGGAGGCACGCTCGGAGCCGGGAAGCGTTCGCTGGCCTTCCACGTCGTTCTCCAAGCCTCTGACCGCACCTTGACCGACGAGGACGTGCAGAAATTCCTCGCGCGCGTCGAACGTGCCGTCGCGGAGCTCGGCGGCGAACTGCGCCGCGCCTGACGCGATCTCGATTCCAGGGATTCGCGCCGCGCGGGCCGGGCCTCGAGACGCGCCGACTAAGGCAGGATCCGCGCCAGGCGTTGGCTGCGGTAGATCGTCCAGTTGTAGGGGTTCGCGGCGACGGCGGGGTCGTTCACGATGACCTCGAACACCTTGGCTGGCGGCGTCGCACCCGTCACCTCGACGATGCGCCCGTAGGTCCGGTTCACGGTCGGGCTCACGCGTCGCCAGCCGTCGGTCACAAGCACGTTCCCCGTCGCGGGCAGAGGATCCGCTTCGCAGTAGAAGCGCGAGAAGAACGGCTCCGCGCCGCCGTCGTACTCCCAAGATTGCTCGACCGTTCCCGCCAGCGCGTCGACGCGGTACGACACGGCGCGGCTGGTCCACGTGAACGGACTGGGCGGCGGCGTCGGCGGCGTCGCGACGTAATTGCCGTTGTCGTACAGCACGATGCGGCCGGCCGTGTCCACCCGCGGCGCGTGCTGGTGGTAGAACCAGCTGAAGTTCGCGCCCGAGGGCGTCAGAACGTGCTGGCTCCAGGGCGCGACCCAGCGGTCGGGCGGCCCGAGGATCCAACGGATCGCTCCCGAGCCGCGCGCCATCTTGACCACCGCGTCCTGGTTGCGCAGCGAGACGATCCAATCGCCGTCCGTCGGATCGATCGTCACCGTGTTCGCGTGGCTCCAGTCCGCGCCCAACACGCCGTAGAGCTCGGTCCCGATCTGCGCCAGCGAGTCGTAGCACATGCGGTAGGGATCGAGGACGTCGAAGAGACTCTTGCGGCGGACGACGGAGCCGTCACGGCGGAACTCGACGACCTCGTCGCCGATGACGTGCGCGGTCGGCACGGTGATCGTCGGATCGAACTCGCTGGCCGGATAGTCCGGGAAATCGCGCAGCTCGTGCGACAGCGCGACGAAGTCGGCCGCATCGCCGAGGGGCAGTTCGTCCAGCTCGTGGTGGAACGCATCGCAATCGACCGGCGTCGCGCCCGGCGGCATCCCCGCGAGACCGAGGCGCGCGGCCCACCACTCGGTGACGGTGTTCCCGAGCAGGTCGATCTCGCGCGCGAGGCGCAGGTTAGCGATGAAGAGAATGTGGCCGTTCCGCAGGCGGATCGCGCCGTAACCGGTCGTGTCGAGCGTGTGGTGCAGCCACACGACTTCGCCGCGCTCGTCGAGGTAGACGAGGTACGAGCCGAGGAAGGGTTGCGTCGCGCTCGTCGCGTGGAACGCGCTGAGGGTGACGCCCGGCTCCATCGCGGCGGTGTTCACGGTCGTGACGTGCAGCAGCGGAAAGCTCGCGGGGAGCGCCGGCGTCGCGAACACGAGCGACGGCTGGAGCACGCGACGGTTGCCGGCCGCGTCGAACGCGACGAGGCGCACCGTGTGAGTCCGTCCCGCGCGGAAGCCCGCCAGCGCGAGCGTCTGCTGGGACGCGTAGGCGCTCGAGGGGAAGAAGCTCCACGAGCGCGTGCCGTCGTTCACGTGGATCTGGATCCGCGCCGCTTCGTTCGTGGCGACCACGAGGCGCACGGCGAGCGGCGTCGACGCGTTGGGGCCCACCGTGATCACGGGCCGACCGAGGAAGCCCGGAGGCGTCGTGTCGGCCGAGTGCGGGACGAACGCAGCCAGCAGGACGAAGGGCGCGATCGGGCTCATGGAGGGTTCCTCACCGGACCGGATCCTCGCATCGATGCGGCGGCTTGTCGCTGGATGCGCGCGAACGTGCTGCGGTCTCGGCTGGGCTCCGACAGCCGCGGAGTACGATAGAGGGAAGGTCCCGCGCGCATCCCTTGAAGATCGTCCTCGTCAATCCGCCCAGCCCGCCCGAGTTCCGCGTCAGCCGCGGGCTGATGGGGGGCTTCGGCATGGCCGTCAATCCGGGCCTCCTCTATCCGCCGATCGAGCTGGCGCACGTCGCGAGCGTCTTGGAGCAAGCCGGCCACGAGGTCGCGATCCACGACTCGGACGCAGCGGGCGTCGACGTTCTGGGGGCTCAGCGTGCGATTGCGGCGCTCTCGCCCAAGCTCGTCCTGGTTGATTCGAGTTCGACGAGCCTCGACCAGGACCTGGCACTCTGCCGCGCGTTGCGCGCCGAGCTCCGCATCCCGGTCGCGATCCTAGGGAGCCAGGTCACGTACACGCCGGGCGAGATCTTCGCGGAGGACAACGTCGATGCGGTGGTGCGCGGCGAGCCCGAGCTGACCGTGCGCGAAATCGCCGAGCGCGTCGCCGCCGGTCGCGATCTGCGCGGAGTCGAAGGCACGAGTTGGCGAGCACCGAACGGCGAAGTCGTCCACGAGCCCGAGCGCGAGAAGATCGCGAAGCTCGACGAAATGCCGATTCCGGCGCGACACTTGCTCGACAACTCGGCCTATCGCTTTCCGGGCATCCAAGGGCCGATCACCACGGTCAAGAGTTCGCGCGGGTGTCCGTTGAACTGCTCGTTCTGCGGCTACACGTTGGCTCAAGGGTTGCGCTTCCGCTTCCGCAGCCCCGAGCACGTGCTGTCGGAGCTGATCGACTTGCACCGCAATCACGGACTCCGTCACGTGGTGTTTCGCGATCCGATCTTCACGACGAGGAAGGACCGCGTCCTCGCGATCTGCGCGGGGATCAAGCGCGAGAAGCTCGACCTCGAGTGGCAGTGCGAGACGGCGATCAAAGTGCTCGACCGCGAGCTGATCAAGGCCATGGCCGACGCGGGCTTGCGCCACCTGTCGGTCGGCGTCGAGAGCGGCAACGCGGAGATCCAGCGCAAACACTGCGGTTCGAAGCTCCTCGACGGGGAAAAGAAGCTCGACCTCGCGCGTTGCGTCGAAGTCTTCGACGCCTGCCGCGACTACGGCGTCGAATCGCGCGCGTTCTGCATGGTTGGCTTCCCCGAGGAGACGCCGCAGATGGCTGAGGAGACGTTTGCGCTCGTCGAGCGACTCGATCCGGACCAGGTGCAGTTCTGCGCGGTGACCGCGTATCCGGGCACGCCGCTCTTCCAGATCTTGCGCGGGACGCGCGAGTTCGACTACGCGACGATGACGGGCGTCCATGCGCTCGAGGGCAACGAGCACATGACCGCGGCCGAGATCCAGGAGAAGATCAAGCAGGGCTACCGGCGCTTCTATCGCCGGCCGAAGCGTCTCGTGCGCGAGCTGCGCAGTCCGGCTCGTTTCGCGGGCAAAGTCGCGCGCTACTTCACGCTGTTTCGCTCGCGCGGTTGAGAGTAACCGAGCGGATCGCGGTTCCGTCGGGCACTGGCTGCCGCTACGCTCGCGCGCCTTCCCCCGGAGCCCGCATGAGCCAGCAGATCGACCACGTCCTCCACGAGAACCGACACTTTCCGCCGTCGCGCGAGTTCCAGTCGCGCGCGCGCATCTCGACCGAGGAGGCCTACCAGCGGATGTACCGCGAGTCGATCGACCAGCCCGAGCAGTTCTGGGCGCGCATCGCGCGCGAGCTGCC
>JAYTBY010000171.1:0-4436 GCA_043736755.1 Planctomycetota bacterium
CACGAACATCGTGTTCTGGCTGCCGTTCAACGGGCCAGCGGGTTGCTGCACCGAGGCGCGCGGGTCCGTCGGCTTCATCCATCCGGTCTTCGGGCCGACTTGCTGAGCCAGCGCGGAGGAACCGAGGGTTGCGAGTCCGACCGCAACGAAGAGAGTCGAGTGTTTCATGTGTCGTCGGGGAGAGGAGGGCGGGGCCACGTCGCGCAGTGGCAGGTCTTGGCACCGCCGGAAAAGCGCTCGTCTCACCCCAGACTGGCGCGTCTCGTGGAGGGCGGGGTGAACGACTTCCACGCCGTCCGGCCTGTGCGCCGCAGGGTTTGCACGGTGTGCATACCCTACGCACCGGCGCCCGATGCCGAGGTCACAGCCGCTCGATCCCGAAGCGTTGGGGAAGGAGGCAGCGAGCGCTCGCTCGCGTGCCCTGTTGCAGACGCGCTGCGGGCCTGAACGCGAGCGGGGCATGCGACGGCTCGCCGCGCTTGCCTAGGTCTCGGTGGCAACACGGGGCCGATGCACATCGCCCTTGCGAGCGGTCGAGCGAGGTCGAGCCGAAGCTCGCGCCGCGCTGAGTGCGGCGCAGTCCACGACCGTTCGTGCCTAGCCGGCATCCTCGATCTTCGCGATGGCGAGCTCGACCGCCGCGCGCACGTCCTTGTTGCCGCCCTTCACGAGCTTCTTGAGCGCCGGGAGCGCGGACTTCGCCTCCGCGCCGAAGTCGCCCAGCGCGCGGGCCGCGCGACTCTTCACGCCGAGATCGCGATCGGCGAGGGCCTTCGTGAGCGGCGAGACAGCGGCCTTCGGCTGGAAATCTTTGCTCGGAGGGGGTTTCTTCTTCCCGATCGCCATCAGTCCGGCCATCAAGTCCGATTCGAATGTCTGAATCGCAGCGGACCGGACAGATGGTGATTCGTCGGTCATGCACGCGAGCAGGACGGGGAGCGCGAGTTCGCCGCGACCGCCGCGAAGTGCGAGTGCCCGTGCGACGTGAACCCGCACGTACGCCGATTCGTCCGCCAGCGCAGCAGCAGCTCCCTCGCGGACCGCGTCGCTTTCCGGCGCGAGTGTGATCAGCGCTGCCCAGGCCGGTCCCCGCACACCGGGGTCGGGTGCGGACACGAGCTTCTCGGCGAGTTGGGGGAGCGTGCCGATTTCCTCCTCGATCCCGCAGCTCGCGAGCAGGCATGCGACCTGCACGCGCGGATTCTCGTGCATGAGACCTGCTTCGAGAACGACCAGTCGCTTCGCCTTGTTGAAGAGAGTGCCGACCGCGAAGCCCGTATGGACATCCGAGTAGTCCTGTCCGAGGGCGACCTCCGCCTGCGCGAGGTGCGGGAGCACCGCTGCCGGATCCGGTTCGGTGAGTTTCTTCAGCGCGGACAAGGACACGAGGCGCTCGATGTTGAGCTCCGCGCGATACGCGTCCTCTTTGGTCTCGCCCTTCGGCTCCGGGAACGGCTTCCCGCAAGCCATGACCTCGCTCATCCCGGACATCATGAAGAGGGGCAGCATCTCCTGAACGGCGACGACGTCGTGTCCCTCGATGCGCCGCAGCTTCGCGATGTGCTGGCACAACGGTCCGATCGCCGCCGCACCCTCCCCCTTCAACTCGCCCAACGCGCGCCATGCCGACACGCGAACCCAGGTCTCGTCGTGACGCGTTCCGGCGAGCAGCCCGTCGACCCCGCGAGCTCCCAGCTCCTCGAGCCCGCTCAGCGCCGCCGCGATCTTGTCCTGATCGCGGCCCTTGAACGCCTTGGCGAGATCGGCCGCGTCGGACGGACCGGGACTGGCCAGGCTCGTGAGGAGAAGCGGCAGGGTGAGGACGAACGGGATCATCGGGCTCCGCGTCGGGATCGGGAGATGCGCGCCGTCCGGGAAGTCCCGACGGCGGCCACAAGGCCCTGAGTCTAACGACGGAGTCGGCCCGCGGATTCGCGGGCGTTCGGCCCTCGGCGCGTGCAACCCCGAGTTTCCTGCGTGGATCCGTCGCGCCGTAGCCGCCAGAATGCGCGCATGCAGCCGGGACGTGACACGCGACGCTTCGAAGGCCGACACATCGGCGTCACGGGCGCGGGCACCGGCATCGGGCGCGCGATCGCGACGCGGCTCGCGGACGAGGGCGCGGTGCTCTCGTTTTTCGCGCGCGATCAGAAGCGCATCGAAACGGTCGCCAGCGAGATCCGCGCACGTGGCGGGCGGGCAGCTGCCTTCACGTGCGACGTGCGCCGTCGCACCGACGTCGACCGCGCGTTCGACGCGGCGCGCGAAGCGCACGGAGCGTTCCTGGCCCTCGTCGCGAACTCCGGTATCGGCGGCGCGAACCAGGCCGGTGCAGAGGATCGCTTCGAGGATCTCGTCGCCACGAACCTCGTCGGCACGTACAGCACGTTGCGCGCGGCCGAACGTCACTTGGCGCCCGGCCCCGAACCGCGGCACCTCGTCGTGATCGCGTCGATCCTCGCGCGCATCGGCGTGCCGGGCTACACGGGCTACTGCGCGAGCAAAGCCGGGCTACTCGGGCTCGTGCGCGCGCTCGCGGCCGAGCTCGCTCCACAGAACGTGCAAGTCAATGCGCTGTGCCCCGGTTGGGTCGACACCGAGATGGCGCGCGAAGGGCTCGAAGGCATGTCGCGCGGCATGAACGTGTCTGTCGACGAAGCCCTTCGCGTCGCGATGAGCGCCGTGCCGCTGGGTCGGATGAGTCAGCCGGCGGAAATCGCCGGCGTCGTCGCCTGGTTGATCTCGCCCGACGCGCGCGGCACGACGGGGCAAGGAATCGATGTCAACGGCGGCGCCTTCATGAGCTGATGCCCTTGACCAACGAAACTGAAATCGCCCCGCGCGTCGCAGCGCCGATCCAACCACACGCGCGCGCGCTGCTCGAGCGTGCGCGCAAGCTGGAGTCGCTGCCGCTCATCGATCTCGCGGCGCGTGTGGCCGACGGTTTGGCGCGATTGCGGCTTGCCTACGGCCTCGAAACGCGCGCTTTGGATCCCGTGCGCGCGTTGTTCGCCGCGTTGCCGCGGACGGAACTCGCGCGTCGCTCGACGGACCTCACGGTCGAGCTCGAGGCCGCGCGACAGGCGGTGCTCGATCGCGAACGCGCCGCGGCCGAAGTCGAACGTCGGTCGGAATCGCTGAAAGAGGCGCTGCGAGATCGCAGTGCGGACTTGGCGAGCGCTTTGTCGCGCGCGGACGAAGTTCCGGCCGTGCGTCGCGCACTCGAGAGCGCGCGGGCCCAGCTCGTCGAGACGGAGCGCGAGCGCGATGGGCTCCGAGCCGAGCTCGCGCGCGCTCTCGACGAGGCCCGCGTCGCAGCGAACGAACTCGACGCCGCGCGACGCCGTGCGCTCGAACGCGCCGCGGATCACGAACGCGAATTCGCACTGGAACGAGCCGATCGCGCGCGACCGGATCCGCGCCTCGACATCGCGAGATCGGCCTTGGCGGCCGCCGCCGAACGCGAAGCCGCGCGCGCGCGACTGGCGCGGCTCGAGCGCGAGGCCGCAACGGACCGCACGTCCGCGATCGAAGCGGAACTCGGTCACGTGCGCCGCGAGCGCGACACGGCCGGCGACGAACTGCTCCGGCTTCAACAGGAATTGGAGGCCAAAGCCGCGCTGCATCGCAGCGCGATCGACGGCTACGAACGCACGCTCGCCGAGAGCGGCCGCCTCGCGGAGCCGATGCGTCGCGAGCTCGAGTGGCGCCGCCGCGAGATGGACGCGCTGCGCGCCGCCGCGACGGGCGTGCGTTGGAAACTGCTCGGCGGCGACGCGGCCGAGCGCGTTGCGCGCTGGAATCGCGAGGGAACGACGTGAAGCCCGCCGATACCGTGAAGCCCGCCGATCCCGTGGAACTCTCCCGTCCTGCGAAACCCGTCAGCGTCGTGATCCCGGCCTTCGAGGCCCGCGCGGACCTCGAAGCGAACTTGCCGTCGCTGCTCGACGAGCTGGAGCGCCGCGCGGTCGGCGACGAAGTGATCGTCGTGGACGACGGCGGAACGGACGATCTCGCGAGCTGGATCGCGCACGCGTTCCCGCCTCCGGCCACGTTCGACTCCGCACGCGCCGACGTGCGCGTGCTGCGACGCAAGAAGAACGCCGGATCCGCGCGGTCCGCGATCGACGGTGCGCGGGCCGCGGGACACGCACTCGTGCTGCTCCTCGGATGCGAGACGCGTGTGCGCGCAGGCTTTCTTGCCCCGCTGGTCGCCGCGCTCGACGACGCGAACGTGGTCGCCGCGTCGCCGCGCGTCGTCGGTCCCGACGGTCGTGGTCTGCCACGACTCGTGTGGCGCAACGGCTTGCTCGAGATCGAGCCCGGCGACGTGGACGCCGGCGCGAGCGAAGTCTCGGACGCCGCCTACGCGTCGATGTCGGCCCTGCTCGCCCGTCGCGACGAACTCGTCGCGGCCGGTTTCGATGCACGTTTCG
>JAYTBY010000172.1:0-2011 GCA_043736755.1 Planctomycetota bacterium
CGGAGCCGGCGGGTTCTGGTCGGGCTCTCTTGTGCGGTGGGGGAATCCGTTGAGCCCGAGACCGGGCGCGAGCACACAGCGTTGCGTTCTGGCGTTCCGTGGTGCGACTCGGTCGGCGCGCGCGGGCCGGGCACGATGCGGTCGGGGTCCCCTTCGCGACGACGCCGATGCGTCGTCGCGATTCGTCGCATGGCGACGAACCGGGGCGTTCCAACTGGGCCGCGGGCGCGAGCACGCCGTGGTAGGTCAAGATGTGTGCTCGCGGCCTGGGCCCGAGCGCCGCGAGTCGCTCGGGCAGGCCAGCGGCTCGAAGACGATCGCGCTGGTGGCGGAACCCCGCGTTCCCGCACTCACATCCCGCGCGCATCTGACTCGGTACCTTCAGGCCGTCAGTCGCCGGATCAGAGCCGCCAGACCCACGACCACGACCTCGAGTTCGCCCGCCTTGCGACGGAACGGTCGATCGACGTCGTGGGCGACGACGTACGCGGTCGCCTTCGGGTAGCGCTTGCCGAACACCGTCAGTCCGCCGGGATCGAAGTGATCGGCCGACCACTTGCACTCGATGGCGATCGGCGGTTTGCCGCGGCGCGCGAGCACGAAATCGACTTCGTGGCCCTGCTTGTCGCGCCAGTATCTCACGTCGCGCGTCTGCAGATTCGCGTGGATCTCGTTCAGGACGAAGTGCTCCCACAACGTCCCGAGATCGTCCTTCCGCGGCGTGTCCCAGCCGCGCACGTGGCTCACGAACCCCGTGTCGAAGCCGAAGACCTTGGGCGCTGAGACGATCTCGCTCGACTTGTTCGTGGTGAAGGGGCGGATGACGTGCGCGACGCTCGTCGACTCGAGCACCGAGAGGTAGTTCGAGATCGTCGTCCGACTCACTTCACAGGGAGTGGCGAACCGCGTTGCCTCGAAGATCCCGCCGCTCGCTGCCAGGACGAGTTCCGTGAAGCGTAGGAACGAGTGCCTGCGCTCGATCCGGAACAGTTCTTGGATGTCCTTCGACCAGTAGTCGTCCAACCATCCCTGGAACTCGCGCTCGGGGAACGTCTCGGCCAGCAGGAACGGCGGCAGTCCGCCGCGGTGCAGTCGGTGCTCCAGGCTACGCACGCCCAGGGGTTTCGAATCCGCCTGGATCGCTGGCGTGAGCCACAGCGTGTTCTTCCGATCGGTGAGCGAGTCGCGGAACTTCCGCGTCGCCGCGAGCGTCGACGAGCCCGTGGCCAGGACGTGCACGTCCGGGAAGTGATCCGCGGCGATCTTCAGAAGTTCCGAGGGGTTCGCGAGTCGGTGGATCTCGTCGAGCACGACGCGCTTGCCGGTGAGTGAGCCCAGGAACGCCTCGGGATCCGCCATCGGACGGCGCTGGCGGGGGAGTTCGCAGTCGAAGTACTCGATGTCGGGGAGTGATCGGCACAGCGTCGTCTTGCCCACCCGGCGCACGCCGTGGAGCCAAAGGACGGAGCGTTCGGTCCATGCTCGCTCGACCTTTTCGATCCAGAACGGGCGCGACTGCATGCAAGTAGTGTTGCGTATGGTTTGACCAAACGCAAAGCTGCTTGCGTTTGGTCTCGTTGGTGCCACGGCTCGAGCACTCCATTGGGTCTGACTCGGTAACCCCCGCCCGTGCTGCGAAGTGGCAACGAAGGTCTTGGGGTCGTTCCTGGGACCGTACCCCTCGATCGCGACCTTGGCGTGCAGCGAGAAGCCCTCGAGGTCGCAGCACAGCTCGCCGGGAAGGAACAGCGGCCGACGGTCGCGCTGACGATCACGCCGCGCGAGGGGCTGGCCGCTGGGGGGTCCGAGTGCGACGCGGCCCTCGACCGAGGCGGCGTTCATGAGCGCGAGCAGGGGTTCGTCGGGCGCGGGTTCGTCGTGCTCGACGTGCTCGACGTGATCCTCGCGCGGCAAGCGGCCGCGACGCTGGAGATAGCGCACGATCCGGCGGTGCAGGAGCGCGGTGACGCGCGCGACGTCCTCGTCGCGGAGTTCGGGCGCGGGCTGGAAG
>JAYTBY010000173.1:0-2009 GCA_043736755.1 Planctomycetota bacterium
TGGCCGACCTCCCGCCCGCACGACGCGAGCGCCTCGAGCCGCTGGTCCTGCAGGCGGACACCCTGGCGACGAGCGCCGGCGTCTTCGAAGTCGGTTGCCGCGCCGCGATTCCGATCCTCGTGTACCGCGCCCTGTCCGGATCCGAGGTCGGGACGTGGGTCGAAGCGGTGGTGGCGCTGCTCCTCTCGGTGCCCGCGATCCTGGTGTTCTGCGACGCCATCCCCGCCGCCGTCGCCGCACGCCGCGGCGACGCGGTGATCCGCGCGGTCCTCCCGACCTTCCACCTTTTCCAACTCCCGCTGCGGCTCGTCGTGCGCGCGTTCGAAGGCGTTCGAGCCGGCCTTCTGCGCGCCGTGGGCCTGGATCAGAACCCCGCCGCGACGCGCCAGATCGTCGAGGGCCTGCGCGAGGTCATCGAGGACTCCGAGATCTCGGGCGACCTCGATGCGACGGAGCGCGAGATCATCGGCAACGTGATCGAGACGCGCGACGCCCAAGTCTCGACGCTGATGACGCCGCGGACGGAGATCTTCGCGGTCGAGGTGCGCGAAGGGCTCGTCGGCGCCGCGCGCGTGCTCGCCGAATGCGGCCACAGCCGGATCCCGGTCTACGACGGTTCGCTCGACACGATCCTGGGGATGGTCAGTGCGCGCGACGTCGTGCTGGTCGCCGCGGAGCAACGCCTCGCCGGAGAGAGCTTGCGAGCGCTGGTCTCCCCCGCGCACTTCATCCCGGAGACGAAGAGCGTGCGCGAACTCCTGGCCGAGTTCCGTCGCGAGAAGAAGAAGGTCGCGATCGTGCTCGACGAATACGGCGGCACGGCCGGGCTCGTGACGCTCGGCGACATCGTGATCGAGTTGGTCGGCGACATCGCCAGCGAGCGCGACGAGGACACGACGATCCCGATCAAGCTGCTCCCGGATGGTTCGTCGGACGTCGACGCGTCGCTGCACGTGTCGGACGTCAACGAGGCGCTCGGGACGGAGATCCCCGAGGAAGAGGGCTACGAAACGTTGGCCGGATTCGTGCTGTCGGAGCTCGGGCACGTGCCGCAGAAGGGCGAGGTCGTGCACGTTGGGACCGCCGAGTTCCGGGTGCTCGAGGCCAGCGACCGGCGGATCCTGCGGATCGGCGTACGAGCCCTGCAGCCATCCGGAGCACCTCGGGATACTGCGAACTAAGAGCGTGGGGAAGAATCGAGCCTACGCGCTCTCTGACATTGGTGGCGCCGCTTCCGCGGCGCGGCGCCTGTGATTTCTTCAAAGTCTCCAGGACCCGCCGCACACTCGGTGCATCGATGAGCAGCGAGTCGTCGCGACGCATCGAGTAGGTTGGAGCCCATGCCGGCGCGCACCGACCGCGCGCTCGTCCTCGAGCGCCATCCGTGGAGCGAGTCGTCGCTCGTCGCGCACGTCGCGACGGCGGCGCACGGGCGCGTCCACTTGCTCGCGCGCGGCGCGTATCGCACGACGTCGCGCTTCTACTGCGTGCTCGACCTCTTCGACACGCTCGAGATCGAGTGGAACCAGGTCCCCGGTCGCGAGCTCTTCGATCTGCGCGCGGGCGACATCGCGCGACGACGGTCGCGTATCGCGACCTCGCTCGATTCGTATCGAGCGGGCCTCACGGTCCTCGAACTGCTCTCGATCGCGTCGCGCTTCGGGCCGCCGGATGCAGGGCTCTTCGCGCGAGCGGAGGAGGCGCTCGATGCGCTCGATCGATGGGCGGCGGGTGAGGAAACGACCTCGGCCCGGGATCCACAACTCGAACAGGTCCGCTTCGAGCTCGACTACCTCGCCCACCTCGGTTTCACACCCGCGCTCGAAGCCTGCGCCGCCTGCAGCGGTCCAGCGCCGGCAGCGAAGGGACGCGTGCACTTTTCCGCCGGCGCAGGCGGTCGGCTCTGCGCACAGCACGCCGAGGAAGGTCGCGCGCGCGGCTTGCGCGTCGGCACGCTGCCGCTCGCCGTCCTCGACGACGCGCGCCGACTCCAGGAAGGCACCTGGCCT
>JAYTBY010000174.1:0-4427 GCA_043736755.1 Planctomycetota bacterium
GGCGCCGGCGTCGACCTCGATCCGAGCAGCGGGACCGAGGTCGAAGGGCGCCGGATCCACACCTAGAGAGCCACGAGAGGTGCGCGGAAGCGGCCAGCACCGCCAACCGTGGCCGGAGGTCATCCGCTTGGAGTTCCTATTCCCCGGCTGGGCGTCGAAGGCGATCACGGCTCGATCCAGATCGACGCGACGTACCCGCTGCGCACGCTCGGCCTGGGCAACTTCGACGTGTACCTGCAGGCGCAGTACTTCGGCGGCTACGGCGAGAGCTTGATCACGTACGACGAGCGCACCGACGCGTTCCGCATCGGCATCGGGCTCGCGCGCTGACGCGTCGCAACGCGCACGAGCGAGCGCTGTCGCGTGCGGATCTCGTCGAGCGAACGCGACGCCGAGCACCTTCGCCGTCGACGATCGATCCGCACCGCTCGAACGTGCTGCACGAGACGAGCACGGCGACGCGGCCGAGCTCGCGCTCGACTCGGCCGAAGCGAACAGGCTCCAGGTGCAGTCGCCGTCGCGCGGTGAGGCCGCGCGACGTCAGTGGATGACGACCGGCACGGACTGCGTGAGCCGCGTGCCCGAGCCGTCGCCGACGCTGCCCTGGAAGATCGCGAGGAAGCCGTCGGGCAGGCTCGCGGGCACGTTCAACACGAACGTCGTCGAGCCCGAGGGCGGGATCGTGCCGAGGTCGTACGTGCGCAACGGCAGGGTCAAGCGATCCTCGTAGATGTCGGGCAGGTCGACGACCGTCGCTTGACGTCCCACGCGCAGTCGTGCGGAAGCTCCCGGCGCGCCGTGCAGCGTGAACGTGACCGGCTGTCCGGGCGGCGTAGCGACGGGCAGAGAGAGGCTCGGATCCGCGGGCGAGGGCTGCTCGAGCGTGCCGCCGGTGTGGACGATCAGCGGCGCGCCGAAGCTCGACGACAGAGTCACGCCAGAGACGCGCGCGACACCCGCGCTGACGACGAGCGCCGGTCCACCGGACGCGGCCGTGGGCCCATTGCCGGGTGCTCCGCCGACGATGCGGTCGCTGGTTCGGCCCGTGACGAGCAATCGCGCCGTCGAGCTCACGACACGAATCGCTGCAGCGCCGTTCCCGGGCGGTGCGGACGGATCAGCGTTGCCTTGGCCGCCCTGCCCGCCGATCAGGGTGCTGCACGAGACGTGGACGTCGCTGCCCCCAAGGCACAGGAGCGCCGACATGCCCTCCTCGCCGGGGATTGTGTCGTCGGCTTCATAGCCGATCGAGCCCCGCAACGTGCTGTCCGTGATCTCGAGGCGAGCGTCCGCGACGCGCGCTGCGACGTACGAAGGACTGGTGTAGAGGACGTGGTGCAGGATCTGCGAGCGACGCAAGCGAACGTCGGCGCTTCCGGCGACATCGAGCTGGACACCCGTGTCGAAGACACCCGACACGAGCAGCCCGTCGAGCAGGACGACCGCGTCGCAGTTGCGCACCTCGAGTCGCGGGATCCGCAGCGCCGTCAGCGCGACTCGCGGGCCTGCTGACACGTTCACGATCTGCACCGCGCCCGTGACGATGGCGCCGCTCGAGCCGAGGATCGAAATGCCCTCGTCGAGCGTGAAGCCCGCGTAGTTGCCGGGGCGCACGACGATCGTGTCGCCGGGCACGGCGACCACGACGGCCGCTGCGATCGAGGTGAAGTCGACCCCGGGTCCGCCGCCGTCGTCGACGATCCACGTCGATGCTGCGGCCGACGAAGCGAGGAACGCGCCTGCAAGGAGCACGGAACTGAAGCGGGAACTCATGGATACCTTTCTAGCAGGAATGGCGAGTTCCAGAGGGATCGCCGGCCCGTTGGCTCGCGCCAATCGCGCTCGGTTGCACGAAACCGGCGATTTCGAGGCACGCGCTCGAGGCGGGTGCACGCCCCGAGCGCTGGCCTCGACGTCGCTTCAGCGCGTCACGCTCCAACTCGCCGCCGGCGTGTAGCTCGGGAAGACCGCCGCGAGGTTCGTCGCCGACATGCGATCGGCGAGCACCTCCGCGAGCACGTCGCGGTAGTCGATCGTGATCGCGAGATCGCCGTCGACGAGCGCTCCGGGTGCGAGCGTCGGCCAGTTCGTGATCACTTGGCCGCCGTTGACGTTGCCGCCCATCACGAGCATCAAGCCTCCGTAGCCGTGATCGGTGCCGGCCGAGCCGTTCTCCTGCGCCCGACGACCGAACTCGCTCATGCACACGAGCGTCGTGCGGTCGAGCGCGCCCGACGCATCTGAGAGATCGGCCTCGAACGCCGCCAGCGCAGCGGCGAGCTCGCCCAAGAGCGGCGCCATCGTCCCGTTGCCCGTCGGGCCTTGTTGGTTGTGATGGTCCCAGCCGCCGAGGTCCGCTTCGATCGCCTCGACACCGAGGTTCGCCTTGAGGATCGCGGCAGCGGCCTTCAACTTCGCTCCGAACGACGTCGTCGGAGACACGGCGCCGTTCGACGGCACGTAGTTGTCGAAGTCGATCGTCGCGAGCAGATCGATCGTCGCGAACGCGTTGAGCGCGGACGGCCCGAGCGCGGACGGCCCGAGCGGGAACGGCTCGTCGGAGTACATCGAGTCGAGCGCCGCTCGCCGTGCCGCCGCCGTCGCGGCCGATCCCGGCATCGTGAAGTTCGCGGGATCCGGCACCGCGGTGCACGCAGGTCCGCCGGCGAGCGACCTGGCCGGAGGTCATCCGCTTGGAGTTCCTATTCCCCCATCCGATCGGACTGCCGTTTCGGAATGGGGTCCGCTGAATCGACAACGGGAACTTCCGACTGCCCACGCTGAACTCCGGCCCCCTGAGCGCGATCAACCAAGAGCTGTTCCAGGTAGATCCTCCCGGCATGTTCGTGTCGGGCCAGACATGGCTCTTCCAGACCTAGTGCCGTGACACGACGGCACCCGGCTGCGGCACGAACCACGAAAACACGCCCGGATCGAGCGGCGGCGCTTCGCGGCCAGTCCGCGGGGCGCTGCCTTGGAGCGCGCGCGGTTCACCGCTGCTGCCGCTCAGCTGACGCCGCACTCCTGACTCGAGGACCAGAGCGCCGAGCCCCCGGACCGGCGCGAAGCTACGCTCTCTCGATCATGGCACCGCAACGCATCACACAACCTCTCGTGCGCGACAACGGACAGCTCCGGGTCGCGAGCTGGGACGAGGCGCTCGATCGAGCCGCGGTCGGCATCCAGAAGGCCGTCGCGCTGCACGGCCCGAGCACGTTCGGGATCTTCAGCTGCTCGAAGGCCACGAACGAGATGAACTACGCCGCGCAGAAGTTCATTCGCGCGGCCGTCGGTTCGAACAACATCGACAGTTGCAACCGGACTTGACACGCACCTAGCGTCGTCGGTCTGGCGACTGTCTTCGGAGCGGGCGGCGGCACCTCGAGCTATCGCGAGGTGGAGGACGCCGAGGTCATTCTCCTGTGGGGTTCCAACGCCCGCGAGACGCACCCAATCTTCTTCCACCACGTTCTGAAGGCCGTGCGCCGCGGGGCCAAGCTGTACGTGATCGATCCGCGCCGGACGCCGACGGCGGAGTGGTCGGAGGGCTGGCTCGGACTCGAAGTCGGCACGGACATCACGCTCGCGAACGGCGTGGGTCGCGCGATCCTCGATGCCGGTCTCGAGAACCGGAAGTTCATCGACAACGCCACGTCGGGCATCGACGCCTATCGCGCGACCGTGGCGCGCTACGACGTCGAGCGGGTCTCGACCGTGACCGGCGTGGATGCCGAGCTGATCCGCCGCATGGCGCGCGACTTCGCTGGCGCCGAGCGCGCAATGATCTGCTGGACGCTCGGCATCACGGAGCACCACAACGCCGTCGACAACGTGCTCGCGCTCATCAACCTCGCACTGCTCACGGGCCACGTCGGCAAGTGGGGCAGCGGACTCAATCCTCTGCGCGGCCAGAACAACGTGCAGGGCGGCGGCGACATGGGCGCACTGCCGCACAAGCTGACCGGATTCCAAGACGTCGAGGACGATGCGCTGCGCGGCAAGTTCGAGGCGGCCTGGGGCTGCAAGATTCCGCCCAAGATCGGCTGGCACCTGACCGAGATGTTCGAGGCCATGGGGCGCGGCGACCTGACGGCGCTGCACGTCATCGGCGAGAATCCGGCGCAGAGCGAGGCCGACTCGACGCACGCGCTGCACTGCCTCGAGGGACTCGAGCTCCTGATCGTGCAGGACATCGTCATGACGAAGACCGCCGCGATGGCGGACGTCGTGCTGCCCGCGTCGGCCAGTTGGTGCGAGTCGGAGGGGACCGTCACGAACTCCGAGCGCCGCGTGCAGCGCGTTCGGCGCGCGCTGAATCCGCCGGGCTCGGCGCGCGACGACATCGAGATCCTGTGCGACCTGTCGAAGCGGCTCGGCTACGACATGCAGGCGTACACGCCCGAAGCGCTGTGGGACGAACTGCGCCA
>JAYTBY010000175.1:0-4420 GCA_043736755.1 Planctomycetota bacterium
CAGCGCTCCTCGACGAGGTCGAGGACGTTGCACCGAAGCTGCGCGTGATCCTCACCCCGGCGACCCCGATCGCCGGAGTGAAGGCGCCGTCCATGGAACTCGTCCTGGCGGTTGCCGAACTCGCGCGCGACCGCGACCTCGACGTGCGCGTGGTGCCCCAAGTGCACCGACTGCTCGACCTGCCCTGACGGTCAGAGCCTGTGAGGAACTCACAGGCGACGCGCCGCGGTAGCGACGCAGATCGAGCCTCGGAGTGCGTAGGCTCGATTTCTTCACGCGCTCCTGGCGCAGGCTGACGCCCAGAACCCTGAGCCATCTACGCGCTGCGAGAGGAGTCTCGGAAGTAGTGGCTCAGAAGCGGAAGTAGATGAAGGGGCTGTACGAGCCCGCCGCTAGTTCCATCGCGCAGGCCACGAAGAGGATCGCGAGAAGCACGAGGCCGAACAGCTCGACCGCCGCGGCGATGCCGGTGCGCCCCGTGTCCCAGAGGCCCTTCGTCCAGGCAGCGACTGCGGGCAACCAGGGCATCGAACCGATGATTCCCGCGGCGATTGCGATCCACGTGCGCAAGTCCGCGAACAGGCCGATCGGATGCAGTCGCTCCGCCGACACGATCGTGGTGCCGAGGTCGATGGTCTGCGAACCATTCTGGATGCCGATCATCGCGGACAAGATGTGATTCGCCTGGCTGAAGGTCTCGGCGCGGAAGAAAACCCAGCCGACCATGACGACGAGCATCACGTAGACGTGACGCACGATGGCCGCTCGACGATCGAGCCAAGCGCCGACGCCGATGCGCTCGATCACGAGGAACAGCCCGTGGTACGCGCCCCAGGCGACGAAAGTCATGCTCGCTCCGTGCCACAGACCGCACAGGAGGAACACGACGAACAAGTTCGCGTACGTCCTCGACTTCGTGCCGCGATTGCCGCCCAGCGGGATGTAGAGGTAGTCGCGGAACCACGTCGAGAGCGAGATGTGCCAGCGGCGCCAGAAGTCGGTGATCGAGCGCGCGATGTAGGGGTAGCGGAAGTTCTCTAGGAACTCGAACCCGAACAGTCGGCCGAGGCCGATCGCCATGTCCGAATAGCCCGAGAAATCGAAGTAGATCTGCAGGGTGTACGTGACGACCGCGAGCCAGGCCAGCGACGGCGTGAGCTGCTCGGGAGGGAGTGCGAAGATCTTGTCCGCTGCCGCGGCGCAGAGGTCGGCGATCAGGACTTTCTTCGCGAGGCCGACGACGAACCGACGCGCTCCCGATGCGAAGCGCTCGAGGGTCACGACGCGGTGCACGATCTGCTCCGCCACGTCGAGGTAGCGCACGATCGGCCCGGCGATGAGCTGCGGGAAGAACGCCACGTACAGCGCGATATCGAACGGGTTCTTTTGTACCGGCGCGTCGCGGCGGTACACGTCGATCACGTAACTGAACGCCTGGAAGGTGAAGAACGAGATGCCGATCGGTAGCCGGATCGAGTCGTCCGCGTTGAGGAAGGCGTTGCGTACCCAGGAATCCGGTGCGAGATGGGTGCCCAGCGATCCCCACGGCACGTCGAGCACACCGGTCACCGTGAGCAGGTCGCCGATGCCGTTCCAGAGCCAGTCGGCGTACTTGAATACGAGCAACAGACTCAGGTTCGCAGCGACGGCCAGGCCGACCACGAACTTGCCGTTCGACTGGTCGCGCGTGCGATCGACCCACAGTCCGAACGCGTAGTTCATCGCGATCGAGAGCAGCATCACGATCGCGATGATCGGCTCTTCCCACGCGTAGAAGACGAGGCTCGTCAGGAGGAGCCACGTGTTCCTCACGACCTTCGGCGAGATGAAGTAGACAGCCAGAACGAGCGGCAGGAACGCGAAGACGAAGATGGGGGAGCTGAAGAGCATGTCTTCGATCAGGTC
The DNA here is from genome assembly GCA_043736755.1 of Planctomycetota bacterium. Lineage (GTDB taxonomy): Bacteria > Planctomycetota > UBA1135 > UBA1135 > JAEUHZ01. The sequence goes on from JAYTBY010000175.1 coordinate 1,906, forward strand.
GCCGTCGTCGGCGCCGGTTCGAGTTGCGGCAGGCGCACGAGGGTCGCGAGACCGAGCAGTCCGAGCGCCGAAACGATCCAGAAGAAGTGTTCGAAGCCCAACGCCTCGACGAGTCGGCCGCTCCAACGGCCGGCGAGCCAGGCCGAGAGCCCCATGATCCCGGTGGAGATCGCGTAGTGCGTCGTGGCGAACCGCGAGGAACGCGCGAGTTGGAGGACGAAGACCATGTAGGCCGAGAACCCGAAACCGTACCCGAGCTGTTCGACACCGACCACAAGAGAGGCGCCGATCGGTCCCGGAAGCGTGCTCGCGGCCCAGGCGTAGAGGACATTCGGCGCGTGCATCGCGAGGGCCATCGGCCACAGACAGCGTCGCAATCCGAGGCGCGAAACGAGCCAACCGCCGGTGAGGCCGCCGACGAGGAGCGCCGCGACGCCGATCGTGCCGTAGATCCAGCCAACCTGGGTCTCCGTGAGCGCGAGCCCGCCCTGCGCGTGCGTGCGCAGGAGGAACGGCGAGATCATCGGCGTGAGCATCGACTCCGCGAAGCGGTAGAGGAGGAGGAAGGCGAGCACGGCCACGAACCGTGGCCTGTCCGCGTACTCACGCAGCATCGCGAGGAGTGGCACGCTGTCGCCCGAACTCCGCACGGGTCGATCAGCCTCCGGTCGCGGCGCCAGGAACGCGATCGCCAAAGCGCCGGCTCCATAGACGGCGGCCAGAATCGCAAAGGCCATGCCCCAGGCTTCACCGCGCGACATTCCGCGCGCGAGCCAATGTGTGCCTTTTTCGGCTTGGATGAGGCCCGCGAGTGCGACGACGCCGCCGGTCACGAGGATGCGGCCGAGTCGATAGCACGCGTTGCGCACGCCGACGAACGCTTCCTGCTCGCGCTTCCCGAGTGCGAGCATGTAGTAGCCGTCGCACGCGACGTCGTACGTCGCCGACGCGAACGCGAGCCCGAGGCACGCGAGGATCGTCCACTCGAAGTAGTTCACGGTTCCCGCGGCGACCGCGAGGAGCGTGAGTGCCGTCACGATCGCGATCGACGCGCCGAGCAGCCAACGCCGCTTCGTCCCGAAGAGGTCGACGAGCGGACTCCACAGGGGTTTCAGCATCCACGGGAGCGTGAGGTCGCTGCTCCATTGCCCGACGACGCTGGGTGGTGCGCCCATCGCCGTGAGGAACGTGTTCGACGCGGCTTGGACCGCGAAATACGGCATCCCTTGGAGGACGTAGAGCCCGGGGACGAAGGTCCACGGACGCGGGGGGCGCGGGGCGGGCTCCATGCGGCTTGGCGGAGACTAGCGCGCGTTTCATGGACGGCCGAGGCCAATCGCCCGTACCCTGCTCGCCCGCCAACGGGAACCCATGGGCATCCAAACTGGTCAGAAACTGCCGCGCGTCGTCATCGTCGGCCGGCCCAACGTGGGCAAGTCGACGCTCACGAACCGCATGTGCGGCAGCCGCGTCTCGATCGTCGAGCCGACCGCCGGCGTCACGCGCGATCGCGTAGCGGTTCCAGCCGAGCTGCGCACGCCGCGCGAACAGCGTTGGGTCGAGGTCGTCGACACGGGTGGCATCGGCATCGTCGACCGCGACGATCTCGGGCCGCTCGTCGAGGAGCAGATCCAGCGCGCGCTCGCGACGGCGGATCTCGTCCTGTGGGTCGTCGATTCGCGCGAGGGCATCACGCCGCTCGACGAAGACGTTGCGCGCAAGCTGCGCGGCATCAAGACGCCCCTCATCTTGGTGGCGAACAAGTCCGAGAGCCGCACGCACCAGTGGGACGCGGGCGAGTTCCATCGCTTCGGCGTCTCCGACGGGCCGTATGCGATCAGTGCGCAGAACGGCGAAGGTCTCGAGGATCTCTACATCAGGATCCTCGAACTCCTGCCGCCTGAGGATACGCGTGCGGAGCCGGTCGTGGCGCCCGTCATGCGGATCGCCGTCGTCGGTCAGCGCAACGCGGGCAAGAGCACGCTGATCAACGCGCTCGCTCAAGAAGAGCGCATGATCGTCTCGGAGATCCCGGGCACGACGCGCGACTCGGTCGACGTCTTGTTCGAGCGCGACGGGAAGTCCTTCGTCGCGATCGACACGGCTGGCGTGCGACGCAAGCGCTCGATCCAGGATGCGATCGAGTTCTACTCCGACGCGCGCTCGCACCGCTCGATGCGCCGCGCGGACGTCGTGATCCTGATGTTCGACGTCACGAAGCCCTTGGCTGGCATCGACAAGGATCTGGCGCGTTACTGCATCGATCACCACAAGCCGGTGATCCTGGCCGCGAACAAGTGGGACCTCGCGGTGGGCTACACGCCGCAGGATTTCCGCAAGTATCTCGACACCGAGATGCCGCAGCTCGACTTCGCGCCGATCTCGTTCCTATCGGCGAAGGATGGCAAGGGCGTCGACGAGACGCTCGACCTGGCGCTCGAACTGTTCGACCAAGCGCAGCGTCGCGTTTCGACCGGTGAGCTGAACCGCGTGCTCTCGAAGGCGCTCGAAGGCC
>JAYTBY010000176.1:0-2004 GCA_043736755.1 Planctomycetota bacterium
CGCGCGAGGCTGCTCTCGCATCGACCTCTCTCCATGCGAGCCAGCCGATCGCGCGGAACAGAGCGGCGAGCCCGCACGCGACCACCCAAGCGATGGCGACCGACCAAGGCTCGTGCGACGGTTGGTGTGCACCGCGCGCGTGCTGGCCCAGCGCGAAGAGGAGACCGAGGCCGAGCCCCGGACCGAGCCACAGCCAGCGGTAACGCGTGCCGAGCGATGCCCCGACGAAGTAGAGCGACACCCACGCGAACCCCGACGCTGCGTGCGCGCCGGGCGACCCGATCGAGTCGAAGAAGCTCGCGTGACCCAGTGAACCGGGCCAGGGCTTCGTCCCTCCGAAGCCGACCGTGTTCCAGGGCGTGACCTGCTCCGCGAGGTCTTTCCAGAGGCCCGCGAGGGCCGACGTGACGAGCACGCAGGCCACCAGGTACGCAAACCGGCGTGCGTTCGCGCCGCGCTGCGGATCCCGCCACCAGTAAACCGCCGCGATGAGGAGCAGGCTCGCGCACACGAGGACGACGTGCTTGCCACCGAAGTGCAGCACGTTCTCGAAGAACCAGTCACCGCGGAGCGGGAACGTCTGGGCGGCGGGGTCGAAGAACGGGACGAGCGACGCCCGATCGAACCGCGTACGGCCAAGCGCGATGGCCAGCGCGCCGAGGGCCAGAACGGGCAGCGCTACGCGCGTCGACCACCACCGGACCTTCGCAGCGCTCTCACGGGACATGCGGGAGACGATACCGCCGCGACTCGTAGAGGATCGATGCCGTTTGGAAGACGGCGGCGGCGCGGTCGGCATTGCGCGCCAAGTCGACGTCTTCGACCACGCGCTCGAAGTCATCCGTGTCGCGACCGGCCCGTCGGTAGTGCGTCGTCGAGCCGCGCAAGCCCAGCACCGTCAGTTCCGTGTCCGTCAGAAGCCCGATATTGCGATTGTGGATCAGCCACGCGCGTCCGGGACCCTCGGGATCGGTAGCCAAGAGGTCCTCGCCGAAGAACGGCGCCGCGTAGTCGATGCCCGCGAGCGAGAGTAGGGTCGGCGCGAGATCGACTTGCGAAGCGAGGCGCGGGATCGTGCGACCGTGGTAGCGCGCGTCGGGCGCCACGAAGAGCGCGGGAACTCGGTAGCTCGCCGCCGGAATTTCCTCGGACCCGTACACGCGGGCGCCGTGGTCACCGACGAAGAGGACTACCGTGTGGTCGAGGAGTCCTTCGGCCTGGGCGCGGTCGAGATACTCGGCGAGCGCGCGATCGGCGTAGCGCACGGCGTTCTCGCGCGAGTCACGCGGTTGCACCTTCGTCCACGCGAAGATCGCGAACGCGATCCACACGACCGCGGCGATCGAAGCGACGCGTGCGCGACGGCCCGGTTTGGCGAGGAATCGCCAAGCCAGCGCCGACAGCGCGAGCAGAACCGCGCCCGGCCACGCCGCAGCGATGAGTTTGTCACCGCGCAGCCCCGTCGACTGCGTGTCGGGCGTGAGGAAGGGCTTGTGGTTGCTCACCGTGAGCGCGGTGCCGAAGAAGGGGACCCCGTCCTTCGCAGCGGCCTTCTGCCGCCCGAGGAGTTCCGTGAACATGGTCTCGTCGTCGACGCCCCAGATCGTGCGGAACGCGTCGTCGGGATAGCTCGATGCGCCGACCAGCGAATCCTCGCGGAATTCGTCCCAACCGTTGCGTAGCGCGAAGGACCGCATCCCGTCGAACGCGCCGTCGCCGCCGTAGACGAACTCGGTGCGGTAACCCTTCTCCTTCAGGACCCGTGCGATGCTCGCGACGTTCTCGGACTTGTCGCGTTTCCAGATCGAGTCACCCGGGAGCGGAACGAAGGAGCACAGCACGCCTTCGAGGCCGCGCACGGTGCGATTGCCCGTCGCGATCAAGTTGGTGAGGAGCATCCCACGATCGGCCCAACGCTCGAGCCCCGGCGCGCACGGCTTGGATCCTCCCAGACGGCCGACGAACTCCGAACCGAAGCTCTCGCCGAGGATCACGACGACGTCG
>JAYTBY010000177.1:0-2001 GCA_043736755.1 Planctomycetota bacterium
AAGCCCGTGCGCTCGACCTCGAAGAACAGCGGACGCGTCGCCAAGGCGATCGCGAGCGGCGAGCGCTTGCTCACGATCTTGGACGAGCCGGTCGAGGTCACGAGCGGCGCGGCGAGCCTCCGTCCGGCGTCCTCACCCCTGGAGCTGCGCTTCGAGGGCGTGCACTTCGCCTACGACGACGGCGTCGATGCGCTGCGCGGCTTCGACGCCGTCTTCCGGCGCGGCGAGCTGACGGGCGTGTTCGGCCGCAGCGGCTCGGGCAAGTCGACGGTGGCTTCGCTGGCCGTGCGTTTGTACGACCCGCAGAAGGGGCGAGTCCTGCTCGATGGAGTAGCGCTCGCGGAGCACGACCTCGAGTCCCTGCGCGCGTCCTACGCGCTGGCGCTCCAGGACACCGTGCTGTTCGGAGAGACCGTGCGCGAGAACCTGTTGCTCGGCCGGCCCGATGCGACCGACGAAGAATTGGGTCGCGCGTTGCTCGCGGCGGGGGCCGACGCGTTCGTCGCCGCGCTTCCGTTGGGCCTCGACACCGTCCTTGGCGCGCGCGGCAGCGGCCTGTCGGGCGGCGAGAGCCGGCGCTTGTGCCTCGCGCGCACGTTCCTGCGCGCGAGCGGCGTTCTGATCGTCGACGAACCGTTCTCAGGGCTAGACCGCACGGCCGTCGAGCGAGTCATGCAGACGCTGCGCGAGCGCGCACGCGCGGCGATCGTGATCGTGATCGCGCACGACCTCGACGACCTGTCGGCTTTCGACAAGATCGTGTTCGTGTCCGAGGGCCGCGCCGAGGACGAGGGCACGCACGTCGAACTCGTGGCGCGCAACGCCGCGTACCGTCGTCAGACCCGCAGCCTGGTCGAGACCACGCCATGACGGCACTGCGCGAGTACGCGCGCGACGCGAGCATCCCGGAGCGTGCCGGCGATGCGCGGCTCCGCCCCCCCGTGCCGGAGGAGGCCCTGGCGCTCGCGCGGTCCGTGCTCGTGCTGCCGACGGGACCGGAACTCGTCGACGCGACTTGGGAACACGCGCGCTGGAGTCCGCACGAGGCCTGCACCGCGCTGTTCCGCGTCGCGACTTCGGACGGGCGCGAGCTGCGCTTGTGCGTCGAGCGCCGCGCGCACGCACGCGGGCGTGCCATCCGCGCCGGGCAAGACGCACGGCTCGCGGACGTGTTGCCGGGCTTGCGCCCGCTGGCGGAACTCGCCGATGGCACGCTGATCTGGTGGTTCCCCGCGGATCGAGCGCTGCCGGGCGCGCGACGACTCCACGACCTCTCCCGCACGCGACGTCTGCTCGCGTCGAGCGCGACGTTCGCGGGTCTGACGATTCGCGGCCGGCACTCGCGACTTGCGCTCCTGCGCTACAAGCCCGGACAGCGCGCCGTGATGGAGCTCGCCGTCGCCGTACGCGACGCCGACGACGTACGCAGTGAAGTACGGCTGGCCGTTCGGGCCCTGCCTCCGCGCAAGGCGCAGCACCTTCTCGTCGCGCGCGCCGCGTGCCGCGCTTCCGCCGCACTCGGGCCGCGCATCGTCGCGCACGAGGAGCGCAGCGGACTCGTGTTCGAGGAATGGCTCGCTGGTCACACAGCGGCACCCGAGGACTTCACCGACGTGTGCGACGTGGCGCGCATGCTGGCCGAACTGCACGCCGAGATGGCGCCCGGCCCGATGTTGCGGGATGGCGCGGAGTTCCTCGATCCGTTGGCCGTCGACCCACGCCTGTGGACGCGCGCGCAGGGCCTCGCCTCTCGACGGTTGCCGAGAGCCGACGCGGCCGTCTGGATCCACGGCGACCTCCATCCCGATCAAGTGCTGCGCCGCGCCGACGGTTCGAAGACGTTGCTCGACTGGGACGCGCTGCGCCCGGGCGAACGGGTCGAAGACCTCGCGTCATGGTGGGTCGATGCACTCGTCGCGGGCGCGGACGGCGACGGCGTGCTCGACGCGCTGCTGCAGGCCTACGCGAGCTGCGGCGGTCGGCCGCCAGAACGCACGAGCC
>JAYTBY010000178.1:0-2000 GCA_043736755.1 Planctomycetota bacterium
CGCCTGGCGCGATCGACCGCGGTCGTGCGCGCGCTCGTCGCGGTCACCGGGACGGGGTTCGCGATCACTCTGGTCGCTACGCACGTAGCGCGCGAAAGCTCGCCCGGCAGCGCGCTCTTGTTCGGATACTGGGCCCTCGCAATCCCGGCGCTGGGCGAACAGATCGCGCGTGCGTTGCTCGAATTGCCGGCCGTGCGCAACGCGACGATGCGCGCAATCGAGCCGATCCAAGCGCTCGAGGACGGCTCGGTCGCCGCGAGCCCCGGAGCAAGTGCCGATCTTGCGCCCGTCGCGACCGGCTTTCCGGCCGCGGCGAGTGCGATGCTCGTGCGTGCCGCGGGCGCACGCGAGGCGATCACTCCGTCTCGCGTCGCACGTGCGCCGCTCGCGCTCGTACGCGACGCCGACACGTCGGTGCCCGGCATCTCGATCGAAATGCGTGGCATCGCCGTCACCGTCTCGGGGCACGAGATCCTGTCCGGGATCGACGTGTCGATCCGCGCCGGAGAACACGTCGCGCTCGTCGGACCCTCGGGTGCCGGGAAATCGAGCTGGATCGGCTTGCTCTTGGGCTGGCATCGACCCGCGCACGGAACGCTGCGCGTGGACGGTGCCGATTTCGACGCGCGCGGCTTGCAGGCGCTGCGGCTCGCGACCGCGTGGGTCGATCCGGGCGCGCACCTGTGGAACCGCTCGCTGTTCGATAACCTGGTGTACGGGATCGGCGCGACGACGACGGGCGAACTCGCGCAGGCGCTCGAACAGGCGGAGTTGCAGGACTTGCTGCAGAGTCTGCCGGAGGGCCTGCGTTCCGCACTCGGCGAAGGCGGCGGGTTCCTTTCGGGCGGTGAAGGGCAGCGCGTGCGTTTCGCGCGCGCATGGCTGCGGCCGAACGTGCGTTTGGCCCTGCTCGACGAACCTTTCCGCGGGCTCGATCGCGAGCGTCGTGCGGCGCTCCTGGCGCGCGCGCGCGAGCATTGGCGTGGCGCGACGCTCGTGTGCGCGACGCACGACCTGGCCGAGACTGCCGCATTCGACCGCGTGCTCGTCGTCGAAGGCGGACGCATCGTCGAGGACGGTGCTCCCCGTGATCTCGTCGCGGATCCGAGTTCGCGTTACGCCGCGCTCCTCGCCGCCGAAGCTTCGCTGCACGCTGAAGTGTGGTCGCACGAATCGTGGACGCGCTGGCACGTGGTCGGCGGCCGCGTTCAGGTCGTGGCGCCCGGACGGAGCGCTACGTGAACGATCTCACCGCGCTCTCGTGGCCTCTCTCGCGCGCCCCCGAAGCGCTGCACGGACTCGCGCGGCACGCGCGTTTCGATCCGCGACCGTTCGTCGTGCATTCTGCGTTGCACGGCGAGTCGTCGATCGACGAAGCGAACCTCGACGAGCACCTCGCCTCGGCGGCCGTCGAGATGGACGTGGAGATCGAGCCCGTCGAGGTTCCGTACGCCGATGCCGAGGCGCTCGTGCGTCGCGCGGCACCGGGTCTGGTGCGCCTCGATTCCGCGGGCGGCGAAGCGCGCGTCCTGGCGTTGGCCGGGTCGCGCGGAGACAGCGCGCTCGTCCTCGCTCCGGATGGAAGCCTACGTCGCGTGCCGATCGCGGAGATCCGCTCGGCCTGGTGCGCCGGACTCGAGGCTGCGTTGGGGCCGATGCTCGAACCTCTGCTCGACGCCGCCGGCGTGCGCGCGTCGCGACGCGAGCGGACACGGCGGGCGTTGTACGCCGAGCATCTCGGCTCCGCGCTCGTCTCCGGCGCGTGGCTCGTGCGCTTGCCGCTCGGGCGACCGCTCGTGCAGCACGCGCGACGCGAAGGACTCCTCGGATTGGCGGGCGGAATCATCGGCGTCGGTGCCGTAGCGAGCGCGATCGGCATCGTCGCTTGGATCGCGCTCGGGCGCGGAACGCTCGAGGGGAACTTCGAACCTGCTTGGATCGCCGCGTGGGTTTTATTGCTCGTCTCGGTCTTGCCGTTGCGCATTTTCGAGACGTGGCTG
>JAYTBY010000179.1:0-4409 GCA_043736755.1 Planctomycetota bacterium
GATCCTCGTCCGCCACGTCCTGCCCAATGCGATCGGCCCGGCGATCGTCGCATTCGGATTCGCTGCCGGCGGCGCGATCGGCGTCGAGTCGTCGCTCGCGTTCCTCGGACTCGGGGTCGACGTGGCGTTCCCATCGTGGGGCGGACTCGTCGGTTCTGCGCGCGGCGCCGATCAATCCTGGGCCTGGATCGCGCCGGGAGTCGCTGTGTTTCTGGCAGTGCTCGCGTGGGTGCTCGTCGCGGAGGCCGCGCGCACGGCGATCGAGCCGCGGCGCGCGATGGGAGGCGAGCTGTGAGCACGCCGCTGCTCGCCATCCGCGGGCTGGTCGCGATCGTGAGCACGCCGTCGGGCCTCGCACGGGCCGTAGAGGGCGTCGATCTGGATCTCGCGGCCGGCGGGTCGCTCGGGATCGTCGGCGAGTCTGGTTCGGGCAAGACCCTCACCGCGCTCTCGATCGCTGGGATTGCGAGTCCGAACGTGCGCTACCAGGGATCCGTGCGCTTCGACGGTCGCGAGGTCCTCACGGCGACACGGGCGGAACTCGACGCTCTGCGCGGACGTCGCATCGGGTTCCTGTTCCAAGAGACCGCGGGCGCGCTGGATCCGCGCCTCCGAGTGGGGGAACAGATCGGGGCACCCGCGCGGCGTCATCGCGGTCTCGACGCGCGTGCCGCGGCCGCGCGCGCACGTGATCTCCTCGCGACGCTCGCCGTGCCCGATCCCGATCGCGCAGCGGCCGCGTTCCCGCACGAATTATCGGGTGGAATGCGTCAGCGTGCGGCGCTGGCGCTGGCGCTCTCCGCGGATCCGGACCTGCTCGTGCTCGACGAACCGACGAGCGCGCTGGATCCGGTCAGCACAAACGTCGTCCTCGATCACGTCGAGCGCGAACGCGCGCGTCGCGGGCTCGCGGTCCTCGTCGTCACGCACGATCTCGCGACGGTGGCTGGCCGCGTCGATCGCTTGCTCGTGATGTACGCCGGTCGCGTGGTCGAGTCGGGGCCGGCGCGCGAGGTGCTCGCGCGTCCAGCGCATCCCTATACGCTCGGACTCCTGCGTTCGCTGCCAACGCGCGCACGCCGCGGTCAGAAGCTCGCCGCGATCGCCGGTGCGCCGCCGCCGATCTCCGCGCGGCCTTCGGGCTGCGCGTTCCGCACGCGCTGTCCGCTGGCGCGCGCGATCTGTGCCGAATCGATCCCGAGGCTCGATTCCGTCGGTTTCGACCGTCGTACGGCCTGCTTCGCGAGCGCGGAGGTGCCTGCGCCGTGAGTGAAGTCTTGATCGGAATGCGCGACGTCGTCGTCGATAACCGTCGCGAGGCGTTCTTCGGTCGGAGTGCGAGCCTCGTTCGCGCGCTCGACGGCGTCTCGCTCACGCTCTCGCGCGGCGAAGTCGTGGCCGTCGTTGGGCCATCCGGCGCGGGCAAGTCGACGCTGGCGCGCGCGGCACTCGGACTCGAGCGACTCGTGTCGGGATCCGTCGCGTGGAGTGTGACTCGCGGTGCTTCACCGGTGGATCTGCGCTCGCTCGACTCGCGGACACTCCGCGACGCGCGTCGCAGGTTCCAACCGGTATTTCAAGACCCGAAGTCGAGTCTCGATCCGCGCTGGACGAGCCGCGCGACGCTCAGCGAAGCACTACGGATCGGTGGAACGAACGCGAACGACGTCGAGCGCGAATCGCGCGCGCTCATCGAGCGTGTCGGCCTCGAATCCGCGCACCTCGATCGCTTGCCGCATCAACTGTCGGGTGGTGAAGCGCAAAGACTGTGCATCGCACGCGCTCTCTCGACGTCACCCGAAGTGCTCGTGCTCGACGAACCGGTCGCCGCCCTCGACGCGTCCGTGCAAGCGCAAGTGCTCGACCTCTTCGTGGAGTTGCGACGCGAGCGAGCGCTCGCCTACTTGCTCGTCGCGCACGACATGCAGCTGGTGGACTGGATCGCCGATCGCGTGGTCGTGCTCGAACGCGGCCGTTTGTCGAATGCGGTCGGCAATTCCTGCTGAATCGACGGGTGCAGGCAACGAGTCCCGCCCGCGCGCGGGGCGGCCGCTCCTCAGCTCATCGGGATCCCGTACTCGCGCGCCAGGATCCCGCGCAGCTCCTCGAAGTCCAGGACGATGTGATCGGGCACGATGTCCGTACCGTCCAGCCCATGCCGCGCCGCGCGCCGCGCCCACACCGTGATCATCCCGAGCGACTTCGGTGGTGCGATATCGTGAAGCGGGCTGTCGCCGACGTACATGACCTCGCTCGCTTGCAGCCCGAGGTCGCGTAGCGCGAGCGCGTACAGCTTCGGGTTCGGCTTGCTGATCCCGATCTGGTCCGAGATGAACACCGCGCGTGGATCGAGGTAGGGGACGAGGCCGAGGCGCACGAGTTTCTCGGCCTGTTTCACCGTCCAACCGTGCGTCACGATCCCGAGGCGCATCCCCGCACGCTTCAGGTCCGCGAACAGCGGGAACACGTCGTCGAACGGCGCCAGCTCGCGGAACTTCGTGTCGTGGTACGCGGCGACGCCGGCCGCGACGATCAGCGCCGCGTTCGTGGCTTGCAAGCATGCCGGGCGCAGGCGCTGGAGCAGCTTGTCGAAGTGGTGCTCGTAGTTGGAGCTGAACTCGGCCAGCACCTCGTCGAGTTCCTTGAGCACGACCTCTTCCGGCACGTCGAGACCGGCTTGGATCATCGCACGCACCGCGTTGCGCCGCGCCTTGCGTGCGAACTCCGTCGTGGAGAACAGCGTGTCGTCGATGTCGAAGAGGATGGCCTTGAGTCTGTGCACGGGTCGATCCTCGGAAACGACGGGACCCGCGTCCAGCGCGAGGAGTTCTGGCACACGAGCCCAGCCCCAACCCGCGCGGCTCACGATCGCGGGATGACCGCCATCGTGAGCCGCGCGAGTTGGCCGCGAAGCCTCGCTTCGACCCTGCTTCAGGGCAGAATCGTCACGCGCGTCCAGTCCGTCGTGAGACGGCGCGGCGAAGTGAAGTAGCCCTGGAAAAAGAGCGATTGCCCGATCTGGTTCGAGGCGGTCGGCAGCGCGAACGTCGTGACCGCCGTCCCGCTTCCGTCCGCGTTGCCGATCGGTACGGTGACCATGTCGAGGCGGCGCAGATGCAAGGTGCCGATACCCACGAACGTTTGCGGAGCGCTCGACGCCGCGCGCGACCAGAGCAGCCGCGCCGGCGCGTTCGCCGGACCGGACATCTCGACACCGATCGTGTCGCCGAGCCCGGGGACACCCGTGACCGCGAAGTCCATCGGCTCGAACGAGTAGAGCGAGTACCCACCGCCGCCCGCGAACGTGTTCGCGTGGACCGGCTTCCAAGCGACCGCGACGCGCTCGCCATCGCCCGACATCTCGAGGTCGTAGACGGAGCCGATGAGGTTGTGCAGCGCGACCGGCGCGTTCTGATTCTTGCGGTACATCCGCACTTCGGGCACGAGGTTGCCCTGGTCACCCCACAGGCCGACGGCGAAACGCTGTCCGTCGTCGCTCGCGGACACCGAGCACACGATGTTCTGGTATGTCCCGGTGCCGGTCGATTCCTCGCTCATCGTGATCGCCTTCGTGGCCACGTCGAGAGCCTCGATGCGCACACGCAGGTTCTGGTCGTAGTAGTGCCAACCGATCACGAGCGTCTGTCCGTTCGCCGAGAGACCGAGGCGGTCGCACACGATCGAACCCGGCAGTTCGCGCACGTGCGTTTGCGTGTACGAGCCGCTGGTGCCGCGCTCGAAGAGGTGCACCTTGTTGAACTCGCCCCAGGCAAACACACGGCCGTCGCCCGACAGCGCGTGACCGTCGTACATGCCCGGCAATGCGAATTGCGCGATCATCGTGCGCGTGTTCACGTTCCAGAGGTACACGGACGCGTTAGACGTCAAGTAGAGCGTGCTCCCGTCCGCGGACAGCTCGAAGCCCTTCAGGTGGATGCCGAAGATCGGGATCTCGCCCGTGTAGACCGGCGTCCCGTTCGATCCCTGGAAGATCGCGATGCGCAGCTTCTGCTCCATCGGGTAGACGGTGGCCGCGACGACGCGCGTGCCATCGGCCGAGATACCGACGCGCGAGAGCCCGCTCGTGATGCTCGGGAACGACCAGTTCCATTCCGGCGTCGTCGAGCCGGATCGCCAGCGGCTCACGACCGCGATGCGATTGCTGTTCACGTTGTTCTGCACGATCTGGTGGATCGTCACGTGCGCGTCGCTCGTCTCGGCCGACTCGCAGAAGGCATTCGTGCCGTCGATCGGAACGTTGGAGGTCCACGCCGGCGTCGCCGGGTTCGGCGAGAAGCCCGACAGGAGCTCGACGTGATCCTGGCCGAACTCGACCTGGCTGAAGACCTGCGTGCCTTGCGCGCCGATCGAGACCACCTTGGGAGTCCAATCCGGGTTCGAGCGCGTCC
>JAYTBY010000180.1:0-1998 GCA_043736755.1 Planctomycetota bacterium
CCCCCAACGCGATCCCGAACCCCGCTGCGCTCGCGCCCGGCCATTCCGCGGCCGCGATGCGCCGATCCCCCGCCGGCTCGATCGTCGGCAGCTCCCACAGCCCCGCCATCCGTCCCGTGCTCGGACGCTCGACGACGAGGAAACGCGCGCCCTCACGGACGAGCGCGACGTGGAGCTCGACCTCGATCGTCGTCGGCCGTTTCTTCGGTACGGGCAGCTCTTCGACGCGCCCCGCCGCCGACGCGCGACACTGCCCGCGGATCGGACAGACAAGACAGCGCGGCGTGCGTGGTGTGCAGACGAGGGCGCCGAGCTCCATGAGCGCTTGGTTCCAAACGCCCGGGCTGCGGGCGCCGAGCGCCGCTACGAGCTCGCCCGCGATCCGCCACGAAGCGGCGCGAAATGCCGCGGATTCTTGGCGGTCGTCGAGCAGGAAGAGCCGCGCCAAGACACGCGCGACGTTGCCGTCGACGAGCGGCTCGGCCGCGTCGAAAGCGATGCTCGCGATCGCGCCGGCCGTGTAGGGACCGATGCCGGGCAGGTCGAGGAGTTGCTCGCGCGTCGCGGGGAACTCGCCGTTGTGCCGCTCGACGACGGCGCGCGCGGCTGCGTGCAAGGCTCGCGCTCGACGGTAGTACCCGAGGCCGCTCCACGCCGCGAGCACGTCCTCGACCGGAGCGGCGGCGAGGCCGACGACGGTCGGAAAGCGCGCGAGAAAGCGCGCGAAGTACGGGACGACGGCCTCGACGCGCGTCTGCTGGAGCATCGTCTCGCTGATCCAGATGCGATAGGGATCGCGCGAGCGCCGCCACGGGAGGTCGCGACGATTCTGTGTGAACCAAGCGAGCAAGAGCGACTGGATCCCGTCCGCGTCCGTTCGAGTTCCACCACCACGGGCGGTCGACGGGTCGGGACGCGCGCTCGGCGTGCTTCTCTTGCGGGGAGTCGCGGACATGCCACGAGAGGAGAACATCCCGGGGTGAAAGGACAACGGATAGTGCCCGTTTCCCAAGCTGAAAGTCGCGGTTTCGAACCCCGTCGCTCCAGGCCCGCGCCCCTACTTCGATCCGGCGACGAAGTCCTTCGCGACGACAGTCCAGTCCGCGTGCGCATGGCCATCCGCGATGGCCCGGTCCATCCGCGCCGCGAAGGCCGGCAACATCGACATCGCGATGCCTCGAGCGTCGGCCTCCGCCTGCATCAGCCGCGCGTCCTTGCGCGCCATGACGAGCTCCCAGGAGGGATGGTCGAAGTCCGCGTCGATGATCCGCTTGAACCGAGTAGGCACGCTCGCGCCGGGGTTGAAGTGATCGAACAGGGTCGCGACCTCGGCCGGCGAGACGTCCATGGCTTGCGCGAGCGCAAGCACGTCGGTGAAGCCCGCGGTCAACGCCAGGAGGAAGAGGTTGCCGAGCAGCTTGTGCGCTGCTGCGGCATCGACACGCGGTCCGAGGTCCACGAGCTTGCCGGTCATCGACGTGAGCATCGGCGAGACGCGCGCGACGACCTCGCGATCGCCGGAAATCAGCATGAAACCCGTGGATTCCGCAGCGTTCTGCGGCCCCATGAACACCGGTACGTGGTGGTAGTTCACGCCGCGTAGAGGCCAGCGGGCCGTGCGCTCGCGTGCGCCGGCCGTCGACGTGGTCGAGTGATCGAAGACGAGCGCACCGGCTGCGAACCCGGGGGCAGCGGCGGCGAGCACGGCGTCGACCGCGGCATCGTCGGAGACCACGATGTGCGTGCGGTCGGCTCCGCGCACGGCCTCGGCCGGATCGGCGACCGGCGTCGCACCGATCTCCGCGAGAGCGCGCGCCTTCTCGGGCGAACGATTCCACACACGCACGGTCTCGCCTTTCTTGGCGAACGCACGCGCGAAGCCGGAGCCCAACAGGCCGGTGCCGAGGATCGTGATCATGCGGGAGAAGGTACCCAAGGCTCGCGTGCGCGTTCGCGAACTGAATGCCGAGTGTGTGAACTCCCCCGCTCGCTCCATCC
>JAYTBY010000181.1:0-1996 GCA_043736755.1 Planctomycetota bacterium
GTGAGAGGGTTAGAGATGCCGCTAGACGCATCACTGCTGGACGACCACTGGGGACAGGCTCGGACCCGCCTGCGCGGGCTGATCACCTTCGTCGGACCCTGATGAACTCCCACGCCGCACTCCCTGGAGCGGGATAGGTTTGACTGCCCGGTGCGCTCGAGCCTCGTCTCCGAGCCGCCGCGTGGTCGTTCGTCCCTCTTCCAACACGGGAGTGATCTCATGCACCTGCACGCCGTTCCTTCCGGTGCATCCACGCGTTTCCCCTGGGCGATCGCGCTCGCCGCAGCCTGCTCGACCGCCGGCCTGTCGCTCGGCCAGTCGATCACCAACCTCGGCGTGCACGCGACGAGCGGTCAACCCATCCGCCTCGCCGCCGTGAGCGACGACGGCGCAGTCGGTGCCGGCTGGGTTCACGACGGCGTGGACTTGCACGCGATCCGCTGGACGAGCGCGGGCGGAATGCAGGATCTCGGCGTCGTCGCTCCCGCGCTGCACTCGTTCGCCACGGGCATCAGCGGCGACGGCGCGATCCTCGTCGGCGACGAGCACGGCGGCGCGAACGGCGGCGGCGCGTTCACATGGTCGAGCGGCGGCGGGATGCAACCGCTCGGTGCCGCGCTCGGTTGGGTCACGTCGTATGTGACCGGAGTCAGTGGCGACGGCGTGACCGTCGTCGGGCACGGCCAAGCCGCGAACGGCTCCTTCTACGGCTACCGTTGGACGAGCGCGGGCGGGATGCAGCTCCTCGATCCGCTCAATCAGTTCGGCGACGAGTCTCCGGCTGCCGTGAACCGCGATGGTTCGGTCGTCGTCGGGAGCTACTACTACGGCGGCGCGTTCCGGTGGAGCAGCACGCTGGGCATGCAGGGTCTGGGCACCTTTCCCGGCCAACTCTACGCGCAGGCCAACGATGTGAGCGACGACGGCGCGGTCGTCGTCGGATCCAGCGGGACGTGGTCGACCAGCACCGGTTGGTCCTATCTGCAGGCCTATCGCTGGACAGCCGGTGGAGGGATGCAGAACCTCGGGCTGCTGCCCGGTGGTGCGCGCTCCGAGGCTCTCGCCGTGAGCGGCGACGGCTCGATCGTCGTGGGGATGACCCTCGATCTCTCGCTCACCACACCGCGCGCGTTCGCGTGGACCCAAGCGTCAGGAATCGTCGCGCTCGACGCCTACTTGGCCGGGCTCGGTGTGAACCTCACCGGTTGGGATCTGGGCGAAGTGCGCGGCATCAGTGCCGACGGCCAGACGATGTTCGGCTACGGGCTTTTCAACGGCGGAGTCGCGGGCTGGATCGTGACGGGCTTCGGGCAGACGGGCACGGCCTATTGCTTCGGTGACGGCGGCGCCACGCCGTGTCCTTGCGCGAATGGCGGCACGGTCGGCAATGGTTGCGCGAACTCGCTCTCCGCGAGCGGCGCGAACCTCACGGGTTTGGGCGTGCCGAGCATCGCGAGCGACACGCTTGTCCTCGCTGGAACGCGCATGCCTGACAGCTCGGCTCTCTACTTCCAAGGAACGGGACGAGCGAACGGCGGACTCGGCGTCGTGTTCGGCGACGGACTGCGTTGTGCGGGCGGCGCGGTCGTGCGTCTCGGCACCACGATCAACGTCGGCGGCGCATCGCAATACCCGAGCGGCATCGACCCGACGATCTCGGTCAAGGGCCTGAACGTCGCCGGGAACGTGCGCACGTACCAAGTGTGGTATCGCAACGCGGCCACGTTCTGTGCGGCGGAGACGTTCAATCTGACGAACGGCTACCAAGTCACTTGGAGTCTGTGAACGCGCCGAGCAAGACTCGAGCGCGATGAACGGATCGCGCACGGTGATGGACCGCGCGCGTGTCGGCGGAACCGAAAGTTGTCCACGACAACGGATCCGCAGCGTGAGGATCGACGCGAGCCACTTCCGACTCGCACCGCGCGGGCTGCGAGTTCGGACTGGACGAGATCAGTCCTGCTTCGGCGCGACCTTCCTGTGGTGCACGTCGAGC
>JAYTBY010000182.1:0-4391 GCA_043736755.1 Planctomycetota bacterium
ATCTTTTTGCAGGTGCCGAGGTCGCGAATCGTGAGGTTGTCGAGGTCGACCCCGAGGTCCTTCATGACCGCCTTCGCGCCCGTGAGCGCCGCGATGTCCTCGAGCATCGACTTGCGGCGATCGCCGTAGCCCGGCGCCTTGACGGCGACCGTCTGCACGATGCTGCGCAGCTTGTTCACGACGAGGGTCGCGAGCGCTTCGCTCTCGACGTCCTCGGCGATGATGACGAGCGGGCGACCGCTGGCCTTGACCTTCTCGAGCAGCGGCAGAAGCTTCTGCAGCGAGCTGACCTTCGACTCGTACACGAGGATGAGCGGCTTCTCGTAGACGCACTCCATCGTCTCGGGGGAGTTCACGAAGTGCGGCGAGAGGAAGCCGCGATCGAACTGCATGCCCTCGACGACGGTGACTTCCGTGGTGAGCGTCTTGCCGTCCTCGACCGTGATCACGCCGTCCTTGCCGACCTTTTCCATCGCGTCCGCGATGAGGCGACCGACTTCGGGATCGTTGTTCGCCGAGATCGTCGCGACTTGGCGGATCTCTTCGTTCTTGCCGACCTTCTTCGAGATCGAATCGAGGCGCGCGCAAACTGCGGCAGCGCCGTCCTTGATGCCCTTGGTGAGACGCGCCGGATGCGCGCCGGCGGTCACCGCGCGCAACCCTTGAGCGAAGATCGCGTCCGTGAGCAGCGTCGCGGTCGTCGTGCCGTCACCGGCCATGTCGCTCGTCTTGCTGGCGACTTCCTTGACGAGCTGGGCGCCGAGCTGCTCGTAGGGATCCTGGAGTTGGATCTCCTCGGCGACCGTGACGCCGTCCTTCGTGATCGTCGGCGCGCCCCAACCCTTGTCCAGGATCGCGTTGCGTCCGCGGGGACCGAGGGTCGTGACGACCGCCTTGGCGAGTTTCTCGACGCCGCGGCGCACTGCTTCGCGCGCATCCGTCTCGAACAGCATCTGCTTGGCCATGAGAGTCTTTCTCGAAGCGTGACTGGAGGAACGGCGCTCGCTCGTCGAACCCGCCGCCGGCGGCGGGGAGCGGAGAGGTTGCCGTTTCCGCGCGAGCCTGCAAGTTCGGTGCCGATGTGGCTGAGCGCTGGAAGTCCTTCTGGGGCAGGAGTTTGTGTGCGGCTCACGGGACCGCCCCGCCTGCCGTTGTGGCGGGCTCCGGGAGGTGTCCAGGAACCTCCTGCCAAGTTGGCGTCCGGCCTGGGGCTGCCTCTCGCTACCCACCGACGATGCTCCGGCTCGGTAAGTCGTCGTCGCGTGCACGACGAGATCGAGGCCCGCGAGTAGCTTCGCGGCAGGTCGGCGCGCACGATCCGCCAATGCTTCAACGCTTCTCGACACTTGGCTGCGTGCTCGCGTGCACGGCACTGTCGGGCCTGGCCCGGGTTCCCTCCGCTGGTGGTTCCGCCGTCGTTCTCGCCGCGGATCTCACCGAGCGTGCCGTACCGACTCTCGATTTCGCGGTCGACGGACCGACCGCTTTCCCGGGCCTGCTCGTGCGGTTCGAGGGCCGCTCATCGTCCGCTTCGATCCAAGCCGATTGCGCCACCGTCGAGCTCGCGGGCGGCGAACGTCTCGTCGGTCTCATCGCCGGTGGGAAAGACGAGCGCTTCGAGGTCCGAATCGCGGGGGACCTCGCCGTCTCCGCCGACCTCGAACGCTTGCACTCGCTGCGCTTCGAGGCGCGCCTCGCCGGAGCGCCGGCTGTCGAGCCCGCGAAGGAGGGCGATCGCATCTACCGCGTGCAGGCGAACGGCGTCGAGCGCATCGACGGCGCCGTCGAGGGCTTCACCGAAGGCGGCGTGCGCTTCCACGGTGAACTCGTCGGAACGATTGCGATCCCGTGGCGCAGCGTCGGCGCGCTCTTCGTCGAGCACCTAGGCTCGAAGCCGCCACGCATCGACGACAAGGCACTACCCGTCTCCGTCGATCTCGTCGATGGCAGCCGCCTCGCGGGACTTTTTCTGAGCCTGAAGAGTGGCGTCATCGAGCTGAATCGGCGCGGCACGACCGTGCGCATTCCGGTCGACGCGGCGCTGCAAGTCGCGCGCGACGACGGCTCGATCGCCTTCCTCGCGAGCCTTCCACCCGCCTCCGACGAGCCCTCGCGTCCGTACGGCGACGATCTCGGCATGGTCTGGCGCTCGCGCGTCGATCGCAACGTGAGCGGCGGTCCTCTCGTCGTTGGCGGCGCCCGAGCACCGCGCGGACTCGGCGTCCACGCACCCAGCCGCACGACGTGGGCCCTCGATGGATCGTTCGCGACCCTGCGCGGTTCCGTCGCGCTCGACGACGAAGTATTGCGCCTCGCGACGCGCGGATCGTGCGTGTTCCGCGTGCTCCTCGACGGGCGCGAAGCGTTCGCGAGCCCGGTTGTGAAGGCCGGCGACGCGCCGCTCGCCTTCACGATTCCGCTCGGCGCGGCGCAGGAAGTGGCGCTCGTCGTCGATCCGACCAGCGACGGCTTCGCCGGCGATCGCGCCAACTGGCTCGGACTGCTGCTGACGCGCGATCAGGCTTCGGGCGCGAGCAAGCGGTAGTACACAGCACGATCTCCGCCGCGGCGTTTCGCCTCGCGCAACGCGGCTTCGGCGTGACGACGCATCGCTTCGACGCTTTCGACATCGCGTCCATCGAACGTCTCGAATCCGATGCTCGCGCTGATCACGAGTTCGGCGCCGCCGATCTGGCCCGACACCGCGCGAATCTGTTCGCACAGTCGCTTCACGACGCGCGCTGCGTCGGCTTTCTGCGTGTAGGGGAGGAGGCAACCGAACTCGTCGCCGCCGAGACGTCCGGCGACGTCCTCGGTGCGTAGCGCGGAACGGATCGCTTCGCCGATGCGCGAGAGGACGCGGTCGCCGACGGTATGGTCGTAGCGCTTGTTGAACTGACCGAATCGATCGAGGTCGGCGATGACGAGCGCGAGCGCGTGCCCGTGACGTTCGGCGGCGGACCAGTGCTCGGCCACGCGACGTTCGAACGCTTCGGGGCGTAGGAGCTCCGTGCGATCGTCGTAGAGCGCGCGGTGGCGCAACTCGGCCAGCTCGGCGCGTGACACCTTGAGCGCGAGCAAACGCTCGACCCGGCCCCGCAGTTCGTCGGCCGTCGCGTCCCGGTGTGCGAGGTCGACAGCGCGGTCGGTGTAGCGCGATAGCGCCGAGTACGCCTCGCCGATTCGCGCCGGATCCACGAGGAGCAGGAGCGGAATCTCGGCCGCACCCGCGCGATCCAGTGCCTCGAGCTCGACCAGGCCACCCTCGATGAGAGGATCGAGGACCAGCGCGTCCGGCGCCGGTCCGGCCAGCCGCTCGAGGCTCCGCCGGACGCTTTCCGAGACCTCCAGGCGCAATCCAGCCTGCTCGAGCGCTGCGCAACGTTGCGCCAAGCCCGACCCGCGGTGGTCGAGGAGGAGGACGGTCGACAGGGGGCGCATGGGGCGTCCCGCGGGCGGTCACGGGTCGTGCGTCCGAAGTCTACTCCGCTCCGGCGCGCGTGCCGGATCCAACGCGATCGGACCCAGGACTCGCGTTGACCGCGCGGGGCCCGCCGCTACACTCCTGGCCCCTTTTTCCACCCGGGAGCGGCCGCGTGCCGCGCCCGGGATGCCGTCCATTCGAGCGCACCGCGTGCTCGGAGAGCGGCGCGGACGAGGGGAAGCGCGTCCGGGCGCTCCGTCCCCGGGCAGATCGTCGCGCCGGATCCCCGGCTGTCGATCGCGGGCCGCGGGCCTCCGCGGAACCCTACTTTTTCATCCATGGAAACTGTCAACGTCCAACAGCTCATCGATGCTGGTGTGCACTTCGGATGCCGCGTGTCGCGGTGGAATCCGAAAATGGCCCCGTTCATTCACGGCCGCCGCAACCTCATCCACATCATCGATCTGCGCGAAACCCTGCGGGGCATCCTTCGTGCGCAGAACGTCCTCTACCACATGGCTGCCGAGGGCAGCACGATCCTGTGGGTCGGCACGAAGCGCCAAGTGAAGGGCGTCGTTCAAGACGCCGGTCAACGCACGGGCATGCCGATCTGCACGGAACGCTGGATCGGCGGCACGCTCACGAACTTCTCCGTCATTCGCTCGCGCTTGAAGCGCCTCGAAGAGCTGGAGAAGATCGAGGAGCAGGGCAACGAGTCGCAGTTCTCGAAGAAGATGCTCTCGAGCTTGCGCCGCGAACGCCGCAAGATCGTGCGCAACCTGGGCGGCATCCGCGAGATGACGGGCATGCCCGGCGCGATGGTCGTCGTCGATCCGAGCCGCGAGATCAACGCGGTGAAGGAAGCACGCAAGATGGGCCTCGTGATCATCGGCCTGCTCGACACGGACTGCGATCCGGCGACGGTCGACATCGTGATCCCGGGCAATGACGACGCGCTGAAGTCGGT
>JAYTBY010000183.1:0-4389 GCA_043736755.1 Planctomycetota bacterium
GAACACGGGGGAATCCACTGCGACGGTTGCGTCGGAGCGCGCGGCATCGCCAACCACAGCGAGTGATCAGCCGCACGCGAGCGTGCCTTCTCCTGTACCCGACGCGACCGTCGATCAAGCGAGCGCGGCACTCGTCGCCGCACTCGACGCGATGACGATCCAGCGCATCCTGCGCCACGGGCCGCTCAGGTCCCCCGAGCCCGATCCGACGAACCGCGTCGCGACTTCGCTCGCAGCGGCCCATCTTGGGCAGCGACTCTTCTACGATCCGCGCCTCTCGCTCGACGGATTCCACTCGTGCGCTTCGTGCCACATGCCGGATCGCGCGTTCGCGGATGGACTCGACTTGCCCGTACCCGTCGGGTCGAGCGATCGTCACGTCCCGACGGTGCTGAACGTCGCGCACCAACGCTGGTTCTTCTGGGACGGACGCTCGGATTCGCTGTGGAGCCAAGCTCTGGCCGTGATCTCGAATCCGAAGGAGCTCGGCGTCGGCCGTCCTGGACTCGCGCGCCTCGTCACGCGCGATGCGATCTACCGCGCCGAGTACCGGGCCGCTTTCGGCGAGGATCCCTCCGACGCGCCGACGGACGAGGATCTGACCGCCGTGAATGCGGCGAAGGCGATCGCTGCGTACGAGGCTCAGCTCGAGAGCGGTGATTCGGCGTTCGATCAGTTCGCGGGAGCGCTGGCGGCCAACGATCTCGACGCGGCGGCGACGTATCCCCCGGACGCGCTGCGCGGGCTGCTCCTCTTCGTCGGCCGAGGCAATTGTCGATCCTGCCACGCGGGCACGAACTTCTCGGACGGTGAGTTCCATTCGATCGGCATGCCGCCGCGCGGCGGCGGAAAACCGACCGATCCGGGCCGCATGCGCGGCATCGAACTCCTGCGCGCCGATCCCTTCCGCGGATCCGGTCCGTGGAGCGACGCGCCGACCTCCGAGCACGCGCGCGAGGTCGACGCACTGGTGCAGTCCTCGGAGCAGTGGGGCCAAGTGCGCACGCCCTCGTTGCGCAACGTAGCACGCACGTCGCCCTACATGAGCCAAGGTCAGAAGGCGACGCTGCGCGAGATCCTCGAGTACTACTCCACCCTCGCAGGAGCGGTCGCCGTCGGCCACCACGGGGAGCAGGTCCTGAAACCCCTCGCGCTGACGGAGGGCGAGATCGCGGACCTCGAGGCGTTCCTGCGCTCGCTCGACGGACCCAATCCGCCCCATGAGTGGGTGTGGGCTCCGCCGAAGCCGCGCTGAAGCGACTACTCTCTGGCGCACTCGGCGGAGGCGGCTAGCATGGACCGGATACGCTTCGAGCACCGCGAACCGGACCCCACGGTCGCGTGCATCCCCGCTGCCCGCCCCTCGAGTTCACGATCCAGCACGGAAGTGGCCTCACGTTTCGGTGATCACGAAAGACCTTCGCGATGATCCTGGCTCTGATCCCCCACACGTTCCTCCTCGTCTCTACTGCCGAGCTTCCGCGTCCGGTGCCACTGCCTGTTTCGCTCGAGCGCTTCCAGGCCGCGCACGGCGCGAACTGGCAGGCCATCGTGGACATGGACACGGGCTTCGCGGAGTTCGTCCACGGCGGCGGCGCGGCGCTCGGTGGAGTGGCGCGCACAGAAGACGAGGCGCGCCACTTGGCGGGACTCGCGCTCGACCTGACTGCGGAACTGCACGGTGTTCGCAGGGAATCGCTCGAGCCCGAGCGCGTCGTTTTCCTGCCGCTGGGCCAGATCGGCAGCAGTGACAAGTGGTCCGTGCGCTACGCGCAGCGCGTCGGCGAACTCGCCGTCGAAGGCGGCCAGGTCAACGTGCTCCTCGACGCGACCGGCCGACTGCTCTCGGTCCATTCGACGGCGATCGCCGGAGAACTCGCCATCGACACGATGCCGCGACTCACGGGCGAGAGCGCGTTGGCGGTCGCGGGCGACGCCTTCCTGCGTTCGCACAGCGTGGTTCACGTCGACGCGGACCAGCCCGAACTCGTCGCGCGTCGACTTCAGGTCGAGGGCCGTCGCAGCGCACGCGCCGCCTGGTCGATCGAGCTGTCGAAGGATCCGACGGGCGAGACGCCGATCGTCGAGCGGTACTGGGTCGACGCGCTGGACGGCGCGATCCTGGCGGTAGAAAACCAGATCCATCACTTCGACGTGACGGGAACCGTGCAGACGAGAGCGACTCCGGGGCTCGCGCCGGACACGGCGTCGAATCCCGAGACGAACCAGATCCTGCGCTACGCACGTGTTCAGAGTTCGGCTGGTGAGACGACGACGGATGCGAACGGGGTCTTCAACTACCCGGGCGTCAACACGCCGCTGTCGGTGACGGTCACGTACTACGGCTCGTTCAACAACGTGCAGAACGACGCCGGTGCGGAGTACTCGCTGGTCCAGGTCGTACAACCGAACACGCCGACGACGATCACGATGAATCCGTCGCCGACCGACCTGACCACGGCGCAAGCCAACGCGATGGTCGGCATCAACAAGATCCGCGATTGGATTCGCGCTCTGAACCCGACGGACTCGACAGCGGACATGCGCTTCGTTTCGAACGTGAATCAGGCCCAGACCTGCAATGCGTTCTACAACGGTAACTCCGTCAACTACTTCCTCGCGGGCGGCGGCTGTCCGAACACGTGCTATTCGACGGTCGTCGCGCACGAGATAGGCCACTGGCTGAACGTGCTCTACGGCACCGGCAACAACTCGGACGGCATGGGCGAAGGCAACGCCGACGTCTGGGCGATGTACATCTGGGACTCACCCGTCGTCGCGCAGGACTTCTTCGGCATCGGCTCGCCGATCCGCACGGGCCTCAACACACAACCCTTCTGTGGCGACGCGAGCCCGGGCTGCTACGGCGGCGCACATGCGAACGGTGAGCCGTGGATGGGCGCTGCGTGGAAGATCCGCTCGCGACTCAACGTCACGCATGGCAACGCGATGGGCGACCTCATCGCGAACACGATCTTTCTCGGGTGGATGAACGGTTACAACCAAGCGTCGCTGCGCTCGATCATCGAGACGCAATGGCTGACGCTCGACGACAACGACGCCAACCTGTTGAACGGCACGCCGCACTTCGTCGACATCGACGCGGGTTTCCGCGATCAGGGATTCCCGGGCTTCACGCTGCAGCCGCTCGTCCTCACGGGCGTGACCGCGCTCACGGACACGGAGAACGAGATCGGGCCGTACACGGTCGACGCCTCGGTCACAGCGAACTTCAGCCCGCCGCTCACGGCCACGATCCTGCGCTATCGCGTCAACGGCGGCGCGTTCGTGGATGTCCCGATGGCTTTCCAGGGTGGTGGCAACTTCCGCGGGACCATTCCGGGTGCACCGTCTCCGGCCCTTGTTCAGTACTACGTGCTGGTCGCCGACAGCGGCGCGCGCACGTTGACCTCGCCGCCCAGCGCGCCCGAGCAGCTGTACTGCTTCGACGTCGGAACGAAGAGCCCGATCACGACCTTCTTCTTCGACATCAGCTCGTCCGGGTGGACGACCGGCACGGTCGGCGACACGGCGAACCCGGAAGTCGATTGGGAGCGTGGCCTGCCGCTCGGTCGCAGCGGAAACGCCGGCGGCACGGCGTGGCGCGATCCGTCAGCCTCGTTCGGGGGCACCGGGTGCTTCGCGAACGACCTCGGTTCCGGTGGGACCGACGGCGCGTACTCGGCCAACGTCCACAGCTACCTGCGGTCGGGCATTCAGAACTGCTCGGGCAAACAGGTCGTGCGCCTGCGCTTCCAGAGCTGGCTCTCGGTCGAGGGCAACGCGGCGGACCAAGCGCGCTTGCTCGTGAACGGCACGCAGTTCTACGTGAACCCGGCGACGCCGCGCGTCGACACCACGTGGGGCACGATGGAGTTCGACATCTCCTCGGTCGCGGCGAACAACCCGTCCGTGACCATCGAGTTCCGCTTGCGCTCGAACGGCACGAACCACTACGGCGGATGGGCGATCGATACGGTCGAACTCTTCTCGATGACGCCGGTCGTGCCGACTTGCCCGGCGCCACAGACCTACTGCGTGGCCGCACCGAACTCGGTCAGCGGCGGCGCGCAGATGGGGTACTCGGGGACGGGCAACCTGATCCTGAACAACCTCGAGCTCTTCGTCTTCGCCTGCCCGCCGGGCACGTCGGGCCTCTTCTTCTACGGT
Source organism: Planctomycetota bacterium (assembly GCA_043736755.1). Classification (GTDB taxonomy): domain Bacteria; phylum Planctomycetota; class UBA1135; order UBA1135; genus JAEUHZ01. Next base: position 4,171 of record JAYTBY010000183.1, read on the forward strand.
TCGAGCGCGCTCCAAGTGCCCTTCGGCAACGGCTTCCGCTGCGTGGGCGGCACGACGTTCCGACTGGGCGTGCAGACGACGGACTCGTTCGGCGACGCGACGCGCAGCTTGAACCTGAATGCGCTACCGAGCGGTCCGGCGAGTCCGGGTCAGATCCTGAAGTGTCAGTTCTGGTACCGGAACCCGGCCGCGGGTGGAGCCGGCTTCAATTTGAGCAAC
>JAYTBY010000184.1:0-1988 GCA_043736755.1 Planctomycetota bacterium
GGGACATGGAGCATATTGTGCATTTGAAATGCACAAAACAAAGCATGCGCTTAACAGTCGGCTGGACAAGCGGTTACGGCTGTAGTTCAGGGCACGCCACGACGCTCCTCCTCGGGATCAGCGCATCCGCACGACGACGGGCTCGCGCACGATCTCGAACGACGATATGCGCGGATCGGGGTCCTCGCGCGAGCTCTTGAACACGACCGTGTACCGACCCGGAGCGAGGCGCACGCGAACCGGCGAGGGCTCCGTGAGAAGACGCGAGACGATGCGCACGCCCTTCTCGTCGAGCACGGCGAAGCGGGCGTCCGGCCCGTGCTGCCCATCCGGATCGACGACGAACGGAACGCCGGCCGTCACGGTCAGCGTCGCGTTCTCGATAGGGCCATCGCGCACGTCGAACACGGCGACGGACTCCGCGAGCTCCTGCCCGTCGTTGGGCATTACCTCGAGCCGATGAAAACCTGGAGCGAGTCCCGACACACGGAAGCTCCCGTCGCGCTTCGTCGGGATGCCGTAGATCGTGCTGAACACCGGCCCTATCCGCCCGTCCGGTTCGCACGGGTCGAAGCGCACGTTGAGCACCAACCCCTGGCCCGTTTCGTCGAGGATCCGGCCCGCGACCCAAGAGCCCGCTTCCATCGGCACGTCGCCCAGGTCGACGATCTCGCCCGGTGGGACGCGCACGTCGCGGAGCACCGTCCCGCGCGCCTTGGACATGAGTTGGAGTCGGTACATGCCCGGCATGAGGCCCGCGAACTCGCACACGCCGTTCCGGCCTTGGCCCATGCTCGAGGCGGGCCCATCCGCCGTGGCCATGACGCGCTCGATCGGCTCCGACGTCTGCGCGTCGACAACGCGCAAACGCAGGCCGCCGTTCCGAGCGCGCTCGTCGTCGGAGCGCAGCACGAACTCGACGACCTCCGTGCCGAGCTCGATGCGGTGCGTCTCGAGCACGTGTTGGTAGCGGAGCAAGCTCACGTGGAGCGGCGGGTTGCGGTCGAGGAAGAGGCGGCCGAGGACTTCGGACCGCGACTCGGAGATGAGTTGCTGAGAGCGGTCGAACCACCCCAGACCAAAGGGATTCCCGAAGGAGCCGCGGACCTCGTCGATCCACTCGCCGGGCGACTCGGCCGTGGCGACGGCGAGCAGTCCGAGCTGCTCGGTCGGCTTCCCGAGTTCGTCGACGACCCTGACCTCGACCGTGCGCTGCGCGATGAGTCGCAGGTCGAGATGCGTGTCGCCGAAGACCTCGACGGCCGCGGCCGCGCGACCGTTGCTCGGGCTGCGAGCGCTCAGCCAGGTGCGACCTGGAGCGAGGTCCTCGAACGCATAGGCGCCATCCACCGTGCAGTGCTCGACGAGCATGGCTCCGAGCGCGTCCGTCGCGCTGACAGCGACGTCGCCGACGAGCACGCTGCGACCAACGACGGGGCGAACGACTCCGGACTGGCGATGTTTCTCGGGGGCCGCGAGATTCGCCACGACGGGTCCGGTGAAGGGTTCGACGTCAATCGCACCGCGTGCGTCGATCGGCGCATCCACGAGCGCGAGCTCGTCGGGCACGCGCACCGCGGCGACGACGGCGGGCTGCGTGCTCTCGAGCGGCTGCGCGCGGTCGCGTACGAGCCACGCGATCATCAGGGCGACGACGATCACGCACAGCGCGAAAAGGAGTCCGCGGCGCAACGACGGGGAGTTCGTGCTCACTCGCCTCAGCCTACGCGCTCGCACCGTCGCGGCGCACATAGCGATCCTCACCGAGGTTCACGCACGCAAACGGATCGATGGTCCTGGCGAGGAAGACGCGCAGAGCGAGGCGATGGTCCATCACGTCACCGTCTCCACGAGATCACCGCATCCGCACGACGACGGGCTCGCGCACGATCTCGAACGACGATGTGCGCGGATCGGGGTCCTCGCGCGAGCTCTTGAACTCGACCGTGTAGCGACCCGGAGCGAGGCGCACGCGAACCGGCGCCGGC
>JAYTBY010000185.1:0-4385 GCA_043736755.1 Planctomycetota bacterium
GCGGAGCGGGAGCAATCCACCTGCAATCGTGTCGAAATCGCCGCGTCCCGGCGCGAGGACCTCGACCTCGGGCGCGCGATCTTCGACGACCGTGATGCCGTAAAGACCCGGGTCGGGATTCGAGAGTCCGCGCGTGTCCACGATCTCGAATCGGTAGCGCACGCTGCGTTCGGCCTCGAACGCGAACGCGAGGCCCGGGATCTCGGCCGCGGTGCCCTCGCCTGGGAAAGCCATCACGACGAGATCGATCAGGCGGTCTTCCGGCAGGATCCGCACCCGGCCGGTGACGTTTTCGGGCGTGGTCACGACGTGGACGACGAGCTTCGAACCGCGCAGCACTTCGACGTCGGGATCGGTTTCGAGGCGAGCGGAGAGGCCGCTGTACGTCGGCGGTTGGATCGCAACGGCGATCCGGGTGACGTCCGGCGGTTCGAGCACGACGAGTCGAGCGCGCGGCTCATCGTCCTGGTCGTCGCCGCCGGTCGCGTGGAAGGTCGTGTCTTCCTGAACGGAGCGCAGGAGCGTGCGGAAGACCGGACCGCCCGACGAACCAAGAACGGACCGATGTCCGCCTTCGAAGTGCAGGACGATCTCGTCCGGGATCAGGCCCTCGGCGTGGACGATCACGGGGACGTCGGCGCCGCGCGCGACGCGGACGACGAGTTCGCCGACACGCGTTGCGCCCTCCGGGGCTGACTCCGCGTTCGGCGCACTGGCGGTCACCGCCGGGATCTCGAGCGTGAGGCGCGTCCGCTGTGGCCAAGTCGTGGCGCCACCAGCCATGCGCGCCACGAAGACCTTGGCGGCCGACCCGTTCACGAAGAGGAGCACGAGAACCGCGATTGCCGCGGCCGCTCCGAGCAACGCACGTCCGCGCGGACCGCGTGCATCCAACACGATCGTCGGATCGAGGCGACCCGCGGCGCTGTCGGCATCGCGCAGCACGCGCTCGACGTAGCCGCGATCGCCGCTCGGCGCGGAGGATGCGGCGAGTTCGACGGCGCTGACGAGCAGTTCGGCGTGTCCTGGATGCGCCCGCTCCACGAGAACCGCGACACCCGCGCGATCCGGTCGCGCGCGCAACGGTCGCACGAGCGAGCGGACCAAGATGAACACCGGCAATCCGACGAGGACCGCCAAGTGGAACACGCGCACGGGCGCGGGGAGGTGCAGGATCCAATCCGCGAGGAACGCGAACGCGAGCCAGCCGGCGGTGAAGATCACGACCGTACCGAGGCCGTGGATCACGACCAGTGCGCCCATGCGCGCACGCACGCGCTCGATCAATCGATCGAGCGCCGGGGTAGCCGGGAGTGGCGCGTTCGGTCGCATGGGGTCTCGTTCCGGAGTCATCCGTTCACCGCTGGAAGATCGGCAGGAACCGGTAGGGGATCTCGAGGATCAACACGGCGACAGCCGTTCCGAACGTTGTGCCCGGCCCGGTCTGGTTCGGCCACGAGCCGTCCTCGGTCTGGAGGTGGAGCAAGTCGCGGCGCAGCTCCTCGAAGTAGGGCTCCCAGTACGGACTGCCCGCCGTGTACATGGCCTGCACTCCGTAGTAGTGGCCGTACCAGAAGTAGTAGTGCCCGCGCTCGCGGTGACCGTACTGAGCGTTGAAGCTCGAGAGGTTGCTCGCCAGGTAGTCGAGGCCCTTCTTGATCAGGTCATCCGAGTAGATGCCGAGTCCGTGCAAGGCCGTGACGCCGGCCGCGGTCAAGGGGAACGAAGAGCGCGAGTGGACTTGCCTCTGGTAGTGGAACGTCCCGATCTCGGTCAGCCCGGGCATCTCGAAGCCCGAGTCGCGCGTGACCGCGGATTCGACGACGTAGCGCGCAGCGCGATCGACGGTCGCTTTCGGTACGCGGATGCCGATGTTGCGCGCGGCCCGCAATGCGATGACCTGGCACACGACGATCGACATGTCCGACTCGGTCGCATACGGCTCGTAGCGCCAGCCGCCCTGCTCGTTCTGCGAGCGCACGATGAAATCGACGGCTTTCTGCAGGCGCTTGCGCACTTCCTCGCGGTGCGTCATGCCGTAGATCTCCGCGAGGAACAACGTCGCGAACGCGTGGTCGTACATGCGCGACCCGCCGTAGGTGACGTAGCCGTCCTCTTGCACGTTCGCGAGGACGAAGTCGAGCGCGCGCTCGACGTTGGGTCCGTACTTGCCGCGGCCGGGGAGATTGCCGCCGGCGAGGAACGCCATGCCGGCTAGCGCAGTGACACCGAGGTGGCCTTTGGCATCGGCCGTGTAGTTGTAGCCGTTGTTCAGCTTGTAGCCGATCTTCGCGACCCAACTGCCGTCGGTCGATTGCGTGCGCGCGAGCCATGCGAGGCCCTTGTCGACAGCGGCTTCCTGCGCCGGTGTGACGACGATGGTGAGCGAGTCGTCGCCGCGCGGTCCGAGACCTTGCGGCACACTCAGGCCGTACGAGGTGGAGAGCAGCAATGCGCACGCAGAGAGCACGAAGGTCATCGCAGGATCTCCAGTGATTTCGGTCGCCGTAGCAGCAGCACCTCGCCGAAGGCGAAGAGCCGCGGTTGGTCGGCCTTGTCCAAACGCTCGACCTTCCGGGTCTCGCGGAAAGCACCCGTGGCCCGGTCGAAGACAGAGACGAGCGTCTTCATCTCCGGCGGCCGCTGTTTCCCATCGTACAAGGGCAATGCGACCACGACGGTCGAATCGCTCCACGCCGCTTGCGGTTTGCCGCTGGCACGCAGGTCTTCGAACGAGAGGCCCAGGCCCTGAACCCAGAGTTCACCGCGCTCCGGGTCGATCGCGCGCAGTCGAGCCTCGCCGGGCATGCCCTCGCGCGCGCCGCGCGGCGACAACACGAGGAGTGGACCTTCGGGAAGCCTGACGCGCGTGTCGTTGGACAGGCCGATGATCACATCTTCGAGACCGAGGCGCGCGGCATCGAGCGCAGTGGTCGCGCCGATCCCAGCCGCGAGTTCCAAGAGCCGCGGCGTGGGTAGGGTGGGATCCTCACCCCGCGGAATGCTGCCGATGCGCAGCCAGGTCCGCGAACCCTGCTGCACGATCCCGGACAACATCTGTTTTTCCGCGGTCTCGAAGGAGACACGCCAAGCCAGCGTGCCGCGCTCGAGATCGAAGGCGACGATATGATTGCGCTCGGCGAGACGCATTTCCTTGAACCAGGGCACGACGACGAGCCCGCGCTCGACCCACGCTTCCTGATCCACGGCACCCACGGCCGGCGTCGGCAGTTCGAACCGCGCGAGGAGCCGGCCCGTGAAGAGATCGCGAGCGGAGCCGCGCGTCTGTCCCGAGGCCGGCAGGAGCACGATATGCCGTTCCGAGACGAGTGGCGTGCGGTGCAAGCCGCCGTCCGCAATCGCGCTGCGCCAAAGGAGTGCTCCGCCCGTCGCGTCGTACGCCTCGAGCCGCGGCCGCTCGCCGCGTGCCGAGACGCACACGAGGACCACGCCCGAGGCCGAATCCACGGAGAGAGAGTCGTACTCACCTTCGGGGCGCAGAGACCACGCCACCGCGCCCGTCGCCACGTCGAGTGCGCGGATCTCCTCACGCAACGCCAGGATCACACGACCCGGTGCGAAAGCGGCACGCCGCGACCAGGGCTCCGGGCCTGAAACACGCGGCATCTCCGCGGCCTGGATCTCCGATAGCCAGCGCGGCGATACCGGTTCGTCGGATGCGAGGAGGCGGACGATCCCGCCCAGACCGTCGCGTCCGGGTGTCGCCTGGAGGATCACGATCTCACGCGGCGCACCGGGCGGGGCTTCGCCGGATGCGGCTTCGGGGAGGACGATGCCGAGCACTTCGAAATCGCCCAGCCAGACCTCGCGCTCGCGGAAATCGCCCTGGAAACGTGCCACTTCCGTGACACCAGACCAAGCCCGGAAGCGCGGCTCGGCCTGGCTCAGTTCCGTGAGCGTGCGTCCGTCGAAGGCCGGTGCGCCGGGAACGAAATCGGGACGTGCGTCGGCCAAGCTGGCCAACAGTCCGGCCGTCAACGCGCGATTCTCTGCGCGTCGCGCCGTCTCGGCCAGGTGAACGAGGAGTCGCGCCGTGCGATCGTCGAGCACGCCGGACGGAACCTCTGTGGCGAACTCTCGCGCGAGGATGAGTGCGACGGCCGCGAGGTCTCCTTGTTCGAGGCCGAGCGTGAGCAAGGCGTCGTTCGCTTCACGCGAGGCGCGCGATCCGGGATGGTCGCGCGCGACGCGGGCCAACGCCGCGCCATCCTTCGCAGCCCGTGCGGCTTCGAGGTTGGCGCGCGCACGCGCCTCGAACGGCTCGTAGCCGGCCGTCCGACCCGCGTCGAGCAAGGCGCGGATGCGCTCGGAGGCGAGGTCGCCAGACGTGACGCCGGCCACTTCGATTGCGCCGAAACGCTCCA
>JAYTBY010000186.1:0-4382 GCA_043736755.1 Planctomycetota bacterium
CTCGTACGGCGACGACGCGTGCTTCGATCGAGCGTCAGGTCTGTTCCGGGCCTCGCGGGCACGAGGAAGAGGCGAGTCGCGACGTGGTCGCTCGCACCAGGCCCGTCCTGCGATCAGGAGCGTGCTTCGATGTAGGCCCGCAACTCGGCCTCACGGACCGCGCACAGCTCTCGAAGTTCCTTCATTCGCGCGGCGAGTCGGGGATGGTCAGCTAGGTTGACGCTCAGCGAGATTAGCCACCCACCGAATGTGAACGAGTCCGCGTACGCGAATCCCTTACGCCCAGCGGTTCGACTGGCCTCGTCAGCGAGGTCTTGAGCACTCGCTCCGCGAAGATGGCGCCGCGCGAAGTCACCCCGCTGCCACTGGTCGGAGAGCGCTGCGACCAATTCGTCTGCCAGGGTTTCTCCACCCTGAAGCGCGGCCGCGTTGAACGAGTCCGCGATCGCGTCGAGTTCGACACGCTCGAGTTCGCCGATGGGGACGTTTCGGACGTTCAACCGTGGCGACGCGTAGTCGGGTCGGTGTCGGCCGTACTTGTCGAGACCCGCCTTCTTCCGGATCACTGACCCTCGATCGAACTCGCTCCCGAACGCCATGTCGGCGATTCGTTCGCGCACCTCCTCCCAGGGTTGTGTCGCACCCGCCGTCCACTGCACGTCTTGCTCGGTGGATCCGCGTCGGAGCGCGGCCTCGAGGTCGCGTTCGATGTCACCCGGGCGGAGGTCGGCTGCGGATGCTGTCAGATTTCGGAGAACGGCCGCCGTCTCGTCCGCTCTCCCAGGCGATGCAGCCGGCGATCCCGTGGACGCGAGCGTGGCCACCGGTAGCGGCGAGCCAGCACGCGATCGTGTTGCGACGGTGACGGCCACCACGAGACAGAGCAGCACGGCTGCGCTGATCGCGGACTTGAGTGGAGTCGAGTGAAGCTCGTGCAGGCGAGAGATGGACATGGCGATGGCCTCGAGGGTCGTGCGTGGATGAACTGGATACGAAGTGCATATGGCGCGCGGCGACGCGAGTACCGCCGCGCGCCGTCTGCTTGGGTCGATCACGGCCCTGGGCACGTAGAGCAGCTGAGGACGAACTCCGTGTAGGTGATCGTGCCGACCGCGTCATAGACGCCGGCCAGGATCTTGGTGGCGACGCCACAGCTGAGCGGCACGTCGAAGTACTCCTGAATCGTCGAGAACCCTCCGCCGGTCGGCGGGTGCCCGCCGAGGGGGAAGAACGCGTCGTCGATGAAGAGCCCGGCCACGACTTGGCACAACGACGAGTACATGATCGAGATGTCAAAAGTGCAGGGCGCGTCCTCGATGCAGCCGGAAGGCGAGAACTGGTAGGGGAGGCACTCGCCGTCCGAGCTGAAGATCGTGACCCGGATCTGGCTCTGGCAGATTCCCGGCGGAACCTGCTGCAGGTCCAACGCCGAGTAGATCACTTGCTGTGTGGGCGACGTCGGAACGCGCCCCGTGCACCCCGGGCACGCCTGAGCGGTTGCTTGGCCCGCGGAGAGCGTCACGGCGATTGCGCCGAGACAGAGCACCTGAAGGAGTCTTGCAGTGGTCTTGAACATGATGGCTTGCCTTGTCGAGAGTAGGACCGGATCTCCGGAAGGAGTTCCAGGTCTCGTGTCACCCCAGCGGCGCTCACGAGGACACTTGCTCTGTCTCCACTCGCACGCGTTCGGTTTCGTCTCGTCCGAGATTTCGTGTGCTGCGACTCCAGCCTCGTGCTCGCGTGGACTCGAATTGACGACCGATCTCGACACGTCGTCGTGACTCGCGCGCACGTGGGCCGTCGCGGCTTGCGCGGGAGCAGCGCCGTGCGGATGGATGCGTCGGCGGCGCCTAACCCTCGCTGGATCGTGCTCTCGAGGTCTCCGAACTCCGTCGAATCATGAAACCGCTTCCGCGATCGGAAACACCACGAGGCGGCGGGAACGGCTGCGGTGCGCCGCCGCCTCCTAGCGCTATCGTCACCGCAACAGACACCAGATCGCCGTCGACTTCCACCCGGTGCCGGTCTCGCGTCACTACCTCGACTCGGTCGCTAACCATGCACAGCACACAACGGATCATTGCCCTGTCTCTCGTTCTCGCCGCTCCCTGTCTCCTCACCCCGTCCGCCGCCGCGCTACAAGCGCTGCCCGGTACGCCCTCGGTGAGCGTGATCCCGAGCGCGACTGCGACGTTCACACGTTGCGTTGCTGGGGAATTGAGCGGTGACCTCCTGCCCGAAGTCGCGATTCTCCGCGGCAGCGAAGTCCTCTTGGCCTTCGGCCCGGGCCTCTATGACGCCGTGCTCACCCTTCCGCGGCCGGCCAACGACCTCGCCGTTCTCCCTGCCGCCATTGCGAATGCAAAGGGGACCTTGCTCCTGGTCAATTCGCTCGGCCTCCAACGCGTGACCTTCGACGCGAGCACAGATGGGTTCACCACCACGAACCTTGCGACGGGCGATTGGGCCGATGCGCTCCTGGTACGCGTCGCCGATCTCGATGGCGACGGCGACCAAGACATCGTGGGCTTGAAGAGCAATCGTCGCGACCTCTTGTTCCTGATCGGACAAGGCGGCGTCTACTCGCCGTTCCCGGGATTCAGTGTTCCCCAGGACGTGTTCGACGCCGTGCCCTTCGATCGCAACGGCGACGGCATCTGCGAGATCGGCCTACGCTCGGCGACCGCAGTCGCAGTCTTCGATGCCGGAGGCGCGCTTCTCGCCTACCATTCGGTCGCGCCCGGCGGCGCGAGCAGCGCGATCGCGCGCGTTCGCGAGGGCAACGTCGATGAGTTGGCGTGGGTGTATCGGCCGTCCTCGGCGGCCGACCAAGTGCTGCGGATGCTGCGCGCGAGCGGGCTCTCCAGCACACTCGCCATCGGCCCCAAGGGTGTCGTCGCGATGGCGTCCGGCGACTTCGACGGCGACGCGGACGTCGACCTCTTGCTCAGCCAGCAGGACACGCACGATCTCTTGCTCCACGTCCACACGAGCACGGGCACCGGCTCGCCGCCCATCTACTTCGGGACCAGCGTGAGCGATCTGTATCCCGTCCCGAACGGCGGAGCCGGGTCCGCGTCCGGCAACTTGGCGTGGCCGGTTTTCGTGGACGTCGACCTCGATGGTGACCTGGACCTCGCGCAGCCTGTTCAGCAAACGAGCGACCTGTTCGTCTTTCGCACGCGTGCCGAGGACGAAGGGCTCCTGCAACCGACGATCGACGCGGAGAGCACCTACTTCACCTTCGACGGGTCGGCGCCTTCGCCGCTCACTTTCGACGTGATCATGCCTACGGCGAACGTTTCGGCCGCTACGCACATCGAGTACACGCTGTGGAAGAAGCCTAGTGCCGCGCTCCCTACCGAGGCCGCTGCCGTGAGCACGAAGCTCTACACGCTCCACCCGGGAGTCACTCGCTATACGATCGCGATCGACATCCCCGAGCCCGGCAACGGCTTCACAGCGATCTACTTCTTCACGCAGCGGCTCGTCACTGGCGGGACGAGTCCGACGAACGTCTTCCCTGGGAGCGCCTTCGCCTTTTTCATGCGCGCGAACCAGTCCTCACAGGAAAACGAGGACTATGCCGTCGGGCTGACGGGCAGTGGTCCGCTCATCGTGATCCCAACGGAGCAAGTCGAAGGCGGCATCATCATCGATACCCGCGATATCGGTGTCGTCGTGCCCGAGCCGGACGTGCCGGACACGGAAGAAGGAAAGACGCCCAAGCCTGCACCGGATCCAGTGATCGTTCCCTGATCCGATCGAGTGCGCGGAGCGGTCTCATCGCCGCGCATTCCGGGCGACCCACGCGACGAGTCCCGCCACAGCCAGCGCGAGGAGCCCCCCCGCGATGAGGGGCCATGGATCACGGGCGCGGCCTGGCGCGCGAGTCGAGTCCGTTCGCACGGGGTAGAGCGGAGTATGAGCTGCGCCGCTGACGCGCAGAAGGGCGCGCCACAGTGGGTCACCGAGACCGAGGCGCGCGAACCGCTCTGCGCGCACCGCGCGCAGTGCCGCGGCGGGTGATGCGCCCGCGGTCAGTCGCTCGTGGAGCCCGTCGAAGAGTTCGAGTGCACCCTGCAATTCGAGTTCGGCGCTGCCGATCAACACGCAATCCGCGTCCGATCTGAGGAACGCACCCTCCAGGCTCGACGAACCCCCGTCGCCGCGTCGCGTTGGCCCGCGGCCCGCCGAGCAGACACCTAGGATCACCAGTCGAGCGCGCACGTCGATATCGCGGCACCACCAGCGACCGTCGTGTGTTTCGTCGGCGGCCAACAAGATGCCCGACGGACGATCGGATTCGGGATCGTGGATCCCATGCGCCATGATTAGGAGGATGCGCGGCGCGCACGCGACCTCGGCCGAGAGCCGCGCGA
>JAYTBY010000187.1:0-1986 GCA_043736755.1 Planctomycetota bacterium
GCACGCCGCGCTCGCGCACGTGGAACCACGCGGCGTTGACCTTGACGATCGAGACGGCGCCGAACGACTGGAAGTACATGTTCGCCGCGTTCAACCACATCAGCGCCGGCTTCAACATCTCGTCGCTGCCGCCGTCCGCCGCCGTGCGCGCGTGATGCGCCATCGCGAACGCCATCCCGGCGTTCATCACGGCCGAGCCGCCGGCGGCGAGCAAGATCGTGGTGCGCCCGCCCCAACGATCCGCGAGCGGTCCGTTCAGGAGGAACGCGATCCCGTACACGGCCAATCCGACGCCGTCGATCTCGTTGAAGTCGCGGCGCGAGAGGACACCGCTCTTGTCGAGCTCGCCCGCGATCGCGGACAGGTTGTAGCGGCCGAAATAGAGGATCGAGTACGTGAGGCCGAGGACGATCCAGTTGAGCTTCCGCCGCCGTTTGAGGCGCGCGTCGTGGCCCAGGTCGACCTTCGGGAGGCGCGACACCACGATCGCGACCGCCACGAGGAGCAGCACGATCGGATAGGACTTCTCGAGCCAGATGGGCATGCGCGAAGGGGCGCCGCGGGTCGCGGAGCGCGCGCAGGCTAACCGCCCCGCCCTGGAAGCGGGCGGATCCCTCGCTACCTTCGTCCGCCATGGAACCGCGAGGCCTGCGCGACATCTTCCCGCTCATCGACGCCGCCCTCGCGAAGGGCCGCCTGCCGATCTGCGTCTTCGACCTCGATTCGACGCTGTTCTCGACCGCGCCGCGCAACCTGGCGATCCTGCGCGAGTTCGTCGACGCGCATGCCAAGGACCATCCGCACCTGGCCGACGTCGCCGAGCGCATCGGGCTCGACGACATGGGTTGGAACGTGCACGAGGACTTGAGGCGCTTCGGATTTTCGGAAGCCAGCGTCCTCACGGCACTCAAGGGCTTCTGGTTCGAACGCTTCTTCCGCGACGACTACTTGGCGCACGACACGGCCGTCCCCGGCGCCGCGGCGTTCGTGCACGCCTGCCACGCGCGCGGCGCGCTCATCTACTACCTCACCGGACGCCACGTCGGCGGCATGGAGATCGGCAGCGTGCGTTCCTTGCGCGACCAGGGATTCCCGTTCTGGCGCGGGCGCTGCGTGCTGCACCTGAAGCCGTCGTTCGAGATGAACGACTCGACGTTCAAGCAGGAAGCGGTGCTCGACATCCGCTCGTACCACGGCGAGGTGTGCGCGACCTTCGAGAACGAGCCCGGCAACGCGAACATGTTCTTGCGCGCGTTCCCCGAAGCGATCCACGTGTTGCTCGAGACGATCCACTCACCGGGAGCGGAAGAAGGTTCCGCTTCGCTCGTGCGCGTCGCCGACTTCGTCACGAAGTAGCGAAGTCTCTTCCGTCGCGCGCGACATCAGGCGGCGCGTGTGTTGCGCGTTGGTGAAATAGCCCGTCATCACGCGATAATTCGCACGTGCGATTGGCCCCAATGCGACTTCCTGTGTACTCTCCCTCGCTCCGAACGATGACACGATAAGGGCACACCGATCGAGAGGTCGGGCCGCAAAGTCACGGGGCCGTCTCGCTTGCCAAAGCGAGCGGCTGGCTGGGCCGCCGAAGTCGTCGCTCCGATTCCACGGACGTCATCCGAGGGGCAGACGGAACTCGTTCCGCCTCGGGTTCGAAGGTCTGGGATCGGGGGTTTCTTCTCCCTCCCTTGCCCCGGCGCGCCACCGGTCTCAAGCCGGCGGCGCGACGGCCCTTCCTCTCGGTGCGGTTCGCGAGTTCCACGGTGAACGCCGCGATGAACGACACGGGGAACGAGACGACGACGAAGGTGCGGAGAGCGTGGACCGACGGTCCGCTCGTCCGCGGAGGGGCCTTCGACGCGTCGTGGAGCGAGGGAGGCGGCGTTCGCCCCTACTACTTCGCGGACCGCGCTCGAGAGGGCGTGTCCGGCGAAGAGCCGACGGCGGCTGGATCGCGGGATCCGGCGCTACAGCAGATTGGCAGAGAGA
>JAYTBY010000188.1:0-1984 GCA_043736755.1 Planctomycetota bacterium
CGCGAGCGACGCGCAACCACGGAACGTCGACATGTAGCGTTCTTCGCGCACGAGCGGCGACGCGAGGTAGGCCGCCGGCGTGCCCGGCTCGATCACCTGTGTCGAGACGATCGCCGTCGTCGGCGGTTCGACGACGAGGCGGCGAGTCGCCGCTTCCAGCCAGCCCGGCGGCATGACGATGTCGTCGTCGAGGATCGCCGTCAGCTCGCTCGAGACGGACGAGAAGCCGATGTTGAAGGTCTCGCACGCGCCGTAGCGATCGTGCGGCATGACGATGCGGCGGACTTCGGGGAACTCAGCGGCCAGCATCGCCGCGGTCCCGTCGCGACTCGCGTTGTCCACGACGACGATGTCGTCGAACGGCAGCGTCTGCGCGCGCAGGGATTCGATGTTCGCGCGCAGGTCCTCCTTCTTGTTCCAAGTCGAGACGACGGCGGTGGTCCGTGGAAGCGACGGATCGCGCACCGCTCGCGCGAGCGCGAGCGCCGCGCCGCTCTTCGTGAAACGCGTACGCCCATCGGGATCCACGAGGACGACGGTGCGTTCGGGTCCGTTCTTCACGGCGGAGGCGAGCGCCAGGGTCGCCGCACGTTCCCCCAACGAAGGACCGCACGCGGAGAGAACACTGAACGCGCCGATCTCGTCGACAAGTCGCCGCAGTCGCGCGACGAGCGTCTCGTCTTGCTCGGGAGTCGTGTCGTTCGCTCCCAGGAACCGCACGTCCGTCGCACCGAGCCGCGCGAGTCGCTCGCGGTGTGTCGAGACCTCGTTCGCCGCCACGACCAGCGTGACCGGAGTTCCGCGCGCGCGCAGATCGCGCACGATCTCACCGAGGACGTTCTCGGCCCGCTCGGCGTCGACCGCGAAGCCGAGCACCGGTCCGGTGAGTCCTTCGAGGGCTTCGCGCTCGCCCGCGGCATTCGTTCGTTCTGTAGCCAAGGGCGCAGAGGATCGGCGGCGAAGCGTGCTTTGGGAAGCGTCGGGAGCGGACGCCGTGGATCGTTGGCTATCGGCCGCGTGTGCGCGCCACGCGAGTGCGCGTCATCGCGCGTGGGAAACGCTTTCCGGACCGCCGCCCCAGAACCTCTGAAGAACTCACGGGATCGAGGCCTTTCGTAGCGGCACACCGAGAAGCTGAGAGGCCGTAGGGTCGACTTCTTCGCGGACGCTCAGAGCACGTGAAGAAGTCACACGCGACGCGCGGCGGGAGTGCCGCCGCGGGATTCTCTGAGCGCGTGGGCTCGAAATCTTCACGCGCTCTCAGCCGCCCGGTTTCGCCGCGTCCTTGACGGGCGGCTTCTGTGCGGTGATCTCCGCACCGAAGACGGTCTGGATGTAGCGCAGGATCCGGCTCGCCGACTCCGTGTCGTCGTCAGCGGATTCCCACTTGGCGCTGGCTAGGTCGAGTGGCTTCGCGAGCTCCTCGTTCGTCTCCTTCTCGACGCGCACCGAGACGAGCCACGTACGCTCGGCTTTCTCCTCGTACTGCACGTGCGCCTTGCGACGCATGCCATCGCCCTTGAACGGTTGCAGCTCGACCTTCCAGCCGGAAGACACCGTCTTGTGAGCCTCATCGGTCGCGGTCCCTGGCGAGAACCCGTTCTTCTGCAACGCGATCTGTGCGGCTTGGCGCAACACGCGCTCGCTGGCGATCGTGATGTCGGCCTCCGACCAGTCACCTTCGATCGCACCCGCTGTGGTGCAGGCTGCGAACACGGCGAGTACGAGAGCGACTGCACCGTTCCGTGCGGAGCGGATCGCGTTCATCGGGTGTCCTCCTCGTTGATGTTCGCCGGGTCGCGCAAGACGATCCGCACCGGAATCTCCGGGAACGGCAACTCGTCGCGGATCCGGTTCTGCAGGTAGCGGATCGAATCCTTGTTGAGCAGCGTCTTGTCGTTCACGAACAAGATGAAGGTCGGCGGCCGCACTTCGGCCTGCGTCGCGTAGCGCACGCGGATCGCGTGTCCACCGGACGACGGTC
>JAYTBY010000189.1:0-9732 GCA_043736755.1 Planctomycetota bacterium
TCGCGCGAGATCGCCGTCAGCGCAGCATCGAAGTCGACTTGCGCGATGGAACCTCGACGCAGCGCGTCCGACAGCGCGCAGAGAACCGTGACCCGCGCATCCGCGTGCTCGGTCGCCAAGCGCGCCGCGCGCTCGACCTCCTCGGGACGCGGCACACCGTCACACGCCGAGGCCAGAAGCAGGAAACCCTCGACCGCGATGCGAGGCTTCTCCGACGCGGCCGCGTCGCGCGCGATCGCGAGACGCACGGTCGGTTCGAGCGTGGACAGTGCACCGCGCGCGCTTTGACGCAGCGCGCGGTCGTTCGAGTCGAGGAGTGCGGTCAACGCCCGCGCTTCGTGCACGACGAGCTCCGGTGTGCGCGCCAAATCCTCGGCGATTCTGCGCACGCGACGCATCCGTGCGGGTGAACCGTCGCCGAGGTCGTTCCAATCCCGAGGTGGAGCACCGTGTGATCCCGCGTTCGCGCGGTCTGTGCTCGCTCGTTCCGTCGCGACGGGCTTTGCAATCGCGCCGCGCCAAGCGATCCGCTGCATGGGCCCGACGAGGCCGCGACCTCCGCGCAGGACGTACAACGCCCCGTCCGGCCCGACAGCGGCATCCGTCACGGATGCCAATGCGTCGCCCTCGGCGAACGTATGCACCTGCGCCACGAACGTCGAGCCGCGCGGCTCGAGGTCGAAGGCCACGATGCGGCCTCGCGACCAATCACACGCGAACAAGCGTTCGCGCCACGGCGTGGGGAAATTGGTGCGCGACGCGAACGTGATCCCGCTCGGCGATCCGCGCCCCGTGTCGGCCATCGACGCGCCGCACTCGGGACGGTGCTCCCTCCACGGGCTCGAACCGCGTCGGAACCCGTAATCGATCCCGTAGCGAGTGTGCAACGCGCGCGTCGGTCGGTACCAGGGCAGGCCCTCGTCGTACTCCATGTCGGAGTCCCAGGTGAAGAGCTCGCCCTCGTCGTCGAACGCGAGGTCGTAGTGGTTGCGATAACCGATCGAGTGGTATCCCCAAGCGCCGCTCGCCGGATCGACGCGCGCGACGAATCCGTACGGGACCTTGGTCGCCGCGCCGATCCCGAGCGGGTCCTCGAACGTCGGCAGGAGGCTCCCGTCGAGCACCTGATCGAGCGACAGGCCCCATGTCGGCGGCGTGGAGATCGACGACTCGTTGCCGCACGCGAGGAACAGCGCACCGTCGGGACCGAACGCGATGCCGTGAGCGCCGTGCTCGCTCGGGGACTCGATCCCGAGCAGCAACAGGACGGTGCCGTCGGCCGCGATGCGCCACAGTCCTGCTCGCCCGTCTCGGTGCGCGACGGCAAACGTCTCGTCGCCGCGGATCGCGAGGCCTTGGCAGGCGAATAGATCGGCGCCGAACACCTCGTCCGCGTCGAAGATCCCGTCGTGATCCGTGTCCGCGAGACGCAGGATCGGCCCGTCCTCGACTCCGACGATCGCGCGTCCGACGTCGTCGAAGGCCAGCGTCAGGAACGAACCCTCGCGCGAGGACGCGCGCTCCAGCACGAAACCCTCGGGGAGGTTCGCGGCCTTCGTTTCGCTCCCGACGGAGGCGAGGAGCAGGAGAACGGCCGTGGACATGTGCGGGCGTCGATCATCGCGGCTCGCCTCGAGCGGCGCAATGCACAGCGAGGCTCGACGTCGTCACGCGGTTCGGCGACCATGCGCGCGCGTGACACCGCAGCCGAGCCCGTCCGATCGGCTCATCGCTGCGACGCGCACGCCCATCGCCGTCGTCGGTCGACGGCGTATCGAGCGATCGGCGCAACACGAGGACGACTGACATGCCGACGACGACGCGCTCCTTCGAGGTTCACGACATCCTGCAGGAAGTGCGCATCGGGGCCACACCCGCGCGCGTGTGGAAGGCGCTCGTCCTGGAGACGAGCTCGTGGTGGCACCGCGACTTCTACACCGGTCGCGATCCGCGCGGGTTCCGCATCGAACCGCGCCTCGGCGGCTCGATGTGCGAGGACTGGGGCGATGGACAAGGCCTCCAGTGGGGCACGGTGATCGGCGTGCGTCGGGACGAGTTCCTGCAGGTCAGCGGGGTCCTCGACGCTTCGTTCGGCGGGCCCGCGGCATTGATTCTCACGTGGCGGCTCGACGCACGGGATGGCGGCACGAATCTGCGCTTCGAGCAATCGTCGTGGGGCGCGGCCGGCGCGGCGACGAAGCACAGTTTGGACATCGGTTGGCGCTTCTTGCTCGAGCGCTGCCTCAAAGAGTGGATCGAGAAGGGGGAGCGGGTCACGGACCCCGCTCCCACCTCTTGAGGCGTCGCAACTAGTTTCCTAGAGCGCGCATTCCCGAAGTTTTCACCGCTCGTGGAGCCCGTGATGAATTCGACGGCTCGGCGTCGTGGAGCGGCGCAGATGGTGCCCGAGAGCGCGTGGGCTCGATTGCTTCACGCGCTCAGCGCCCGGACGCGTCGTCTTCCCACGGCATCGAGAAGTTGTAGCTCCACGCCACTCCGACGGAGAAGTGCCCGTCCAACTCGACGACGAGCAATCCGAGAGTGTGTCCGCTCTCGAACCAACGCTCGAGCATGTTGTGGAAGTTGCGTCCGTCCCACATGTGGTAGGTGGACCAGTCTTCGCCGTAGCGGATCATGAGTCCGCCGATCACGTCGAACTCGTCGTCCTCCGTGCCGTAGTAGAGGCCCGCATAAGGCGAGACGGGCAGCCCCGTCCAACCCTCGAAGTCCTTGGCGAACACCGCGGTGAACGCGTTGCCCGTCGCAGTCCCGATGCGATCCGAGCTGGTCCCGAAGATCAGCGCGGGTGTGTGCTCGGTCTCGTCGATCGCGCGCCAATTGGCGATCGGACGAACGTCGTCCCCGATCGGATTCCATTCGATTCCGACCGAGAGACTCGGCGTGATCGAGTAAGCCAGCGTCGAGCGGAGCTTCGCGCGATCCGCATCGATTTCAGGGATCCACCGCAGGCTAGCGGTCCAACGATTCGGTGAATCGCTGTCCTCGGTCCCACGGACCGAGCGGCCTTCGCCGGGTCACACCGGTCATGACGGGACGCGCGAGATCGGCTTCGTCGGATCCTGGATGGGCGCGAGGAGTGCCGCGAGGAGGAGGAGTTCCATGGTCGTCTGCTGTTCGAGTTCGTTCCGCGTCGCGGCCGCGCGCGACATGCGCGCGGCCGATCGCTCGCGCCACTTGGCACGAGCACGGGTCCGCACAATTCCTCGGCACGGAGGCGCGAGGTTTGCGGAGCGCGCGATCGAGCGCGCGGCAGCGGAAACGCCTCAGTAACGCAGGACGACCGTGCGCAGAGCGCGCAGCGGATCGTGACGATCGGGATCGAGGTCGAGCGGACCACGTGGCTCTCGCGTGAGCGGCAGGAATGGCATCGACCAGGCCGGCACGATCTCGAGGGCGGCTGGGCCGACCGTGAGTTGCGTCGTCGTCCGCAGCGCCGACGCGTCCTCGCCTTGGACCGCGAAGCGCGTGCACGAGCAGCGTTCGACGTCCGTCCCCGGCTCCGGCACCGCAGCCTCGCAGCAGGAATCCAGGGCCGCACAGCAGCGGCAGGTCTCGTCGTGCGCCTCGAGGACGATGCCGCCGTCGACGCAGATGCAGAGCACGAAGGAACGCGCGGGACTGACGCCGCACAAACTCTGCAGCAAGGCGAGGGTCAGCAGAAGGAGTGCGCGCGC
The DNA here is from genome assembly GCA_043736755.1 of Planctomycetota bacterium. GTDB lineage: Bacteria > Planctomycetota > UBA1135 > UBA1135 > JAEUHZ01. The sequence goes on from JAYTBY010000189.1 coordinate 3,696, forward strand.
CGAACGGGCCATGAGGTTCGGAGTCTATCGACGCCCGCTCAGGCGGACCAGGAGGCGCGGCCCGCGCACGGGGGAGCTCAACGGTCCCGAGGCGGGTTGCGGCCTCCTCGGCGCCGATCTCCGAGTCGACGCGTAACGAACACGGGCCGCGTCGGATGGTCTCTCTACCGGAGTAACCGCGCAGGGCGGCGATCCGGTCATAGGACCCTCCCGATGCACCTTCGTACCCACACTTTCCTCCTCACAGCGTTGCTCCTCGGCGGAGCAGCGCGCGCCCAGGATGTCGAGACCTTCACGCTCGAGGACCTGCGCGTTCCGAGTCCCGCGAAACCGGCGTTCCAGCCGTGGAGCGCTACGGCCGGGCTCGACCTCAGCCTCCTACCCGCGGTCATCCTCCCGAGCGTCGATCTCGGCACGCTCGCGAACCAGGACGCGATCGCCGAATCCGGCGGGATCGTCCCGATGCGGAACGGTGTCGTTCGATCGGCGGCCGTGCGCGAGCGCGACGGCGTCTGGCACGACCTCGGTGACGGGACTTGGCTTTTCACAGCCGAAATTCGTGCGATCGACGCACTCGGGCTCCGACTCCATTTCTCGAACATCGACGTGCCCAACGGGGCATCGCTCGTCGTGTTCTCACCGCGCGATCCGTCGCGCATCGCCGGGCCGATCGACGGCCGCGGGCCGCTCGATGCGGGCGAGATCTGGACGCCGACTCTCCACGGCGACCGCGCGCGCATCGAGTACCGCGTCGAGGGAACGACAGGCGTCCAACCGACGTTGGGCTTCAACCTCGACGCTGTCGTGCACGTCTATCGCGATCCCGCGCTCGGTCCCGTGCCCGAAGGTGGTTGCACGATCGACTCGTCGTGCGTGTCGGCGATCAGCACGCTGCGCAAGGCCGTCGGACGCATCAATTTCGTCGAAAACGGTGGGGGTTACTTGTGCACCGGGCAGTTGCTGCAGACGACCGCTGGTGACTTCACGCCGTACTTCCAGACCGCGAATCACTGCATCGCCTCGAGCGCGGTCGCGAACACGGCCGAGATCCACTGGCTCTACCAGAGCAGCGCGTGCAATGGTTCGACGCCGGCGCTCGCCGATGTGCCGACGTCCGAGTACTGCTCCTTCGTGTCGACTCAGAGCTCGTCGGACTCGACGTTGCTCCTGATCCAAGGAACCGTGCCTTCTGGCCTGACGTGGGCCGGCTGGACGAGCGCAGTGCAGAGCGTGGGGACGCTCGGCTACGGCATCCACCATCCCCAAGGCACGTCGAAGAAAGTCAGCACGGGCACCTACACGTCCGTTCCCCCCTGCGGTGGGACCGACCACTTCGGCGTCAATTGGGTCCAGGGCGGCACGGATCAAGGCAGCTCCGGTTCCGGGTTCTTCAAGGCCAGCACGTCGCAGTTCGTCGGTCAGCTCCATTGCGGCGTCATCTGCGCCTCGGTGGATTCGTACGGGCGATTCGCCGACTTCCATCCGCAAGTCGCGAGCGCGCTCGCGGGCGGGTCGGACGATTCTCTGGAGGACAACGACTCGTGCGGTGGGAATCCCGACATCGCCGCGGGCACGTACTCGAGCTTGGTCGTCAAGAGCAACGACGACGACTGGTACGAGATCAGCGTTCCGGCTGGCGGCAAGATCACGGTCGACTTGAACTTCACGCACGCGTGGGGAGACGTCGACGCGCAACTGTGGGTGAACTGCGGCGACGCGAACTACACGGACATATCGGCCAGCGTGAGCAACACCGAGAAGCTCGAGTGGATCAACACGGGCGCGACCGCGAACACGGTGGCGTGGCGCGTCTACCTCTACAACGACACGCGTGCGACGTACTCCATGACGGTGTCGCTCGACCCTGAAAACGACAGCTGCGGGACGTCGCAGAACATCACGGACAACATTTGGGTCGCGGGCACGGTCGTGAACGCGACGCACTCGATCACGTCGAACTGCGATCTCTCGACGACCGCACGCGACGTGTGGTACCGCTCCATTCCGGGGCTCACGGGCACACTCCAGATCCAGACGACGGGCTCGTCGCTCGACACGGTCGTCACGGTCTACAGCGAGTGCATCGGCGGCACCGAGCTCGGTTGCAACGACGACGCACTCGGCGGATCGCCCGTGGGATACGGCACTTTGGCCTCGTACCTCACGATTCCCGTGACGAGCGGCGAGGACTACTACATCCGCGTCGCCGGCTACAACGGCCTCGTCGGGCACTTCCAGCTCCGCGTCGACACGGACTCGGGTGCACCGTACTGCCTGGGCGACAATGCATCCGGTGCAAACTGCCCGTGCTCGAACCCGAGCACGACCTCGACCGAGTCCGGCTGCGAGAACTCGACCGGTGTCGGCGGCCGACTCAACGCACTCGGAGTGCCGGACGTGTCGAACGACACGCTCGTTCTGAACGGCACCAACATGCCGCCGAACTCGACGTGCCTCTACTTCCAGGGCAGTTCGAAGCAGTCGAGCGGACTCGGCGCGGTCTTCGGGGACGGCTTGCGCTGTGCCGGCGGCACCGTGATTCGTCTCGGCACGGCGACGAACGGCGCGTCAGGTACGTCGAACTATCCGAGCGGCTCGGCGGCCGACATCAGCGTGCGCGGGCTCATCCCCGTGTCCGGCGGGCAGCGCTTCTACCAGTGTTGGTATCGCAACGCGGTCAGCTTCTGCACGGCGTCGACGTTCAACGTGTCGAACGGGTACTTGGTCGACTGGCGTCCCTGAGTTCCACGGCGAATGAAGATGCGCGGGCCGTCGGACTGGAGTCCGGCGGCCCGGCCTGCGTATGGGGACCTGGAGACGCGACTTGTGCTCTGGTTCACGCAATCGTCGCGCGCGTGCTCAGGTCGAGCACGCGCCCGGTCCGCGCGGGTCGCCGCACGTTCCGCACGAGCCTGGGCCCATGGATGGCATCGGCGCAGACTCGCTGGTCGAGCTCCGTCCGGCGGCTCGCGCAGTCGCGAACGTCGAGAGCTTCTTGGTCGCGCGCGCTGCGTCGCAGCGCGGACAACGGACCACTTCGTCGCCACGGACGAGCTCCTCGAACTCGGCCGAGCACTTCCCGCACACGTATTCGTAGATCGGCATCGCGGGCGCGATCCTAACCGCGTCCGGCTTGACGCACGCGCCCCGCGCGTTTCGAATGCTCGGCGTCGTGCGCAGTTCCTCTCCCCGTCGGCGAAGTCCGAGCCGTGTCCTCGCGGGTCTCGTCCTGGCGCTCTTCGCGTTCGGATGGCTCACGGACCGCGCGCACTCCGCGTTCGAACGGCACGCGTGGTGCGAGGAACACAAGCGCGTCGAGCACCACGATGCGAGCCTCGCGAGTTGCGCGCATGCGGACTCTCACGCGGCGTCCGACGACGATCGCGGTCCCTCGATCGAGCCGTTCGACACGGACGCGGCCGAGCACGCGGCGTGTTGCGTGCTCCTTGCGCGCAGCGGCGATCCGGTCACGGTCCCGAACACGCGCTTCGAGCTGTCGTGGCTCCTGCTCGGTGAAGCGCTTGGCTGCGTTCCGCCTACCACTCGAGAATCGGTCGCTCCGATCTCGCTCATCCTGCTCGCTCCGAAACAGTCGCCTCCAACGGTCTGATCCCGTTCGGATCTCGAGCCCGCGCGTCACGCACGCGCTGGCCGACCGTGCGTCCTCTCCCTGGAGCGACGCTCCGCGCGCGCCTTCGGTGCTGCGCGACCCACGACGATCAGCCGGAGTACGACCATGTTCTCGAATCGATCCGAGTCCGCGCGCGCGGACTCACACGCAGCTCTTCACGATTGCACTTGCGAGGAGGCCTTTCGCGCGTTGCTCGAACCTCATCTCGTTGCGCTCCACGCTGTCGCGCGCGGCATAGTCGCGAGTCACGACCTCGCTTGCGACGCGGTGCAGGAGACGTCCCTCGCGTTGTGGATGCAGGACGAGGAGCCCGCGGACCTGCGCGGTTGGCTCGTGCGCACGACGGTGCACAAGTGCCTGCACGTGTTGCGCCGCGAAGATCGCCGGGGTCGTCATGAGGAGCGCGCGGGCGTCGAACGCACCGAGGCCTGTCCGCTGTGCGACCCGGCGTCACCGGTGGAGGAGGACGAGCTCCGCTCGCGCCTCGACGCCGCGATCGCGGACCTCTCCGACGAACTGCGCACGACCTTCCTCATGCGGTCGGCGCGCGGCCTCGAGTACCAGGAGATCGCGGACGCGCTGTCGATTCCGATCGGCACGGTGCGTTCGCGGCTGAACCGGGCGCGAGATTCGCTGGCGGCCTGTCTCGATGAGCACGAAGCCGTCTGAGTCCGCGCGAAACTCCGCGCGCACGGAACTCGGGAGCCGCGGCGGGGATCACTCGACGTCGGCGAACTAGATCGCCGATGTTTCTGCAGAGGTTCTTGGGCCTCCTCGCCCGCACCGAGACCGTGGGAACGGTGGGGCGAGGGGCCATTGCGCGAGCACGGTGCCGCGCCGCCGATCTCTGTCCGTCCACCTCCCCACGTGGAATCATCATGCGCCTGTCCATTTTTCGCACAGTCCAAGCGGCCGGTAGTGCCGCACTCCTCGCCTCGACGTCCCTCGCCGGCTGTGCTGGATCGGACCTCACCATCGTGTTCGCGGCCGATCCAACGCTCGATCAGGTGTTCCGACTCAAGGACCTGAACGGCGGCGGCGACTTCAACGACGTCGGTGACACCGTGGTGTTCTACGACGGCCAAGCCGCGGCGCTCACGCTCACCAACCCCGTCGTGCTTTCGGCCGATCCGACCGACCAAGTGTTCGTCGGCGGCAGCGTCGATCAGCGAATTCTCGTCCTCCGCGACAACGACGACGACGGCGATGCCAACGACGCTGGCGAAGCGCTGCTCTACTTCGATGGCGCGCCGGGTGGGAACGCCTCGGGTGTCGTGATGCCGCAGGTCACCTCGATCACGGTGCGCATCCTCGGCACCGTGTGGGTCACGAACGCCAATACGAATGGGTCGAACTCCGACACCGTCCTGCGTCTGCGTGATCTCAACGCGGATGGCGACGCGAACGACGCGAACGACGCGGGCGAGGCGCGTGTGTACTGGGTGTCAGGAGCATCCCTGCCGCTCGACGCGTCGATCCTCACGTCGATCGACGTCGGGTACGACGGACTTGTCTACGTGCTCGAGAACGGTTCGGCGGTTTCACGTGGGCTCTACCGTCTCCTCGATCTGAACGGCAGCGGCGTGATCGACACACCGGCCGAGGTCCAGACCGCATGGGTGCCGACCCAAGCTGTCCCCGGCGACCTGACCAGCGCCGAAGTCGGTGCCCAGGGCGAGTGGTACCTGCTCGATCGCGCGAACCAGATTGTTCAGGTTGGCTTCGACGTGAGCGGGAACGGCTCGATCGATGGGACGACGGAGGCGGCACCCTTCTGGGCGATCCTGCCGAATCAGAGCTTCTTCGACATGGCCGTCACCGTGCCAGGCGGCGAGATCTTCCTCGGCGACACGTCGGGAGCATCCGACCTGATCGTGGACGCGCATGACCAGGACAACTCCGGAGACGCCGACAGCGCGCTCGAGGTCTTTTCGGTCTACGACGACTCGGTCTCGACGGTGAACATCGACAACCCGTACTCGATCTCTGTGGACTTCCACGACCATGAGGGTGTTGGGAACGCGTTCTGCACAGGCGATTCGCCTTTGTGCCCGTGCGGCAACCTGGGGTCGGCCGAGAGCGGTTGCGCGAACTCCCTCGGCGCCGGGATCGGAGCACAACTGCTGGGCTTCGAGACGGACGGGATCGCGAACGACGACCTCCTCCTCGCGTTCCTTCAACTGCCGCCGAACGTGCCCGTTCTCCTGTACACGGGCACGAGTGCCGTTGCCGGCGGTCTGGGCATGCCCTTCGGCGATGGACTTCGCTGCGTCGGTGGCTCGGTGACCCGTCTTGGCGTCCAGTTCGCGAGCGGCGCTGGCACGACCACGTTCGGGCCGGGTTACGCGGCTCAACTCGGCGTGTCCGTGGGCGAAACACGCTATTTCCAGGGCTGGTACCGCAACA
>JAYTBY010000190.1:0-4369 GCA_043736755.1 Planctomycetota bacterium
CTGGATACGCCGACCCGCCGAGCGAGTTCGTCTTCGGAGCGAGGCGTGTGACGGTGCCGCTCGCGCAGCGCAGACCATCGCCGAACACCGCGCCCGCGCCGCCACCGACGAGCGTCGTGCCCTGGAAGTAGAGGCAAGCCGCGTCAGGCATGCCGCTGCCCGAGAGGAGCAGCGAGTCGCTCGAAACGCTCGCCGTGCCCGTCGCGACGAGGGCGCCGCCCGTGCCGAGCGAGTTCAAGCACCCCGTACCCGCCGTGCCGTTGTTCGCGCACGGGCAAGCCGTTCCGAGGCCGTCGCCTGCGCAAATCAAAGCCGAACCGCCCAGCGGACCCGGCACCTTGGCACCAGCGTCCACCGAGTTCGGCGAACCCGCGCGCCACAGCCCGATCGTCGCGTTCCCCGTCGTCGGCGCCACGTTGCAATCGAAGCGGAAGTTGTAGGTCGTGCCCCAACGCAGCGCGTTGGCGTTCGCGTTCTGCGCTTCCGTCTCCGTCGACCACGTCGCAATGCCCGCGTTCACCGCGAAGGTCCAATCCGTGCCCGACATGTTGACGTTGCTCGGCCCGTCGCCGTTGCGATAGACGACGTCGTGGAAGCCTGCGTTCGTGACGTTCGCACCGACCGGCACAGGCACGGAGAACGTGCCGCCGCTCCGGTGCGAGTTCATGTTGTAGACCGCGTACTCGTAACGATGCTGGCCAGCGCCGAGGTCGTACGCGCGCGAACCGACGATGAAGAGTCCGTCGCTCGGCACTTGCACGTTCGAGAGCTCTACCTGGTTGTCGATCTGGGCCCAAACCTGGATCGCGGCCTGCTGACGCTGCGTCGCACCCAGCAACGCGAACGTGTAATTCCCGCCGGACTCGCTGGCCGTCATCTCGCGCCAACTGGCGTTGTTGTTCTGATTCCCGGCCGCCGCGTCATCGGGCGTGACGTACTGGCACTCACCGAAGTAGCGCGCACCGGCACTCGACGGCTCGAGGTCCGTGAGCTGGACTTCGATGCGCCGCGCCGTCGACCCGCTCCACGCAGGATTCGCCGGCGGATACGTGAATACGCCCGTCTTGGCGTTGACCTGCCAACGGGGTCCGAGCCCGCCTTGGCTGCCGTTCAGACCTGACGAATACGGGTCCGAGCAACCGACGCCGAGCGCCGAGCCGTTGCCGCTGCCGGAACACGTGCAGCACTCGTTGCCTTGCAACGCCGCGAAACCGTGCTTGAGCCAGCTCTGACCGATCTGCTCGAAACGCGCTGCGCCATTCGCGGTCTTGTAGCGATAGAGGTTGCCCCCGATGACGGGGTGATTGGGCGTGCTCGCGACCCAACTCAGGTTCGCACTGCCCACGTTGCACGACGTCGTGCCGAGTGCCAACGCATCGAGGCCGGCGGCGACCGCGTAGTTCCCGACGTCGCTGACGTTGCCGACGATGACGTCGGGACCCGTCGACGGAGTCGGACATCCGCCACCGCCACCGCCGCCGGGTCCGAACGCGAAGCTGCCCGCGCCGCCTGCGCCAGCATTGAACGAGCCGATGCGGATCACGTACTGCTGGCCCGCAGTCGCGGTGAATTGCCCCTGACTGATCAACCCGCACGAATCGTCATTGCACAGGAGTGGCGCGCCCGCGGGGCACGTGTTCCCGGCGTAGACGGCGACGACCGTGTCCCAACCGGCGGTGCCTGCGCAAAGGGAGATCTGAACACTCCCGGTCGTGTTCGAGGTCCAGACCCAGAACAGGTCGCGACCTTGCCCGGCGCAGGTCGTGCCCGCGGCCGTGTTCGTGGCCGCCGTCGTGTTGAACGCGAACGGACCATCACTCGTGATCGGGGTCGGAGCCGTGCAGGTATCGGTGCCTTGCGCGAAGGAGGCCGGAGCGAACCCGACGAGGGCAGCCAAAGCGAGGAGGAGGGGGCGTTTCATGGTGAGAGCTGGGGCCTTGGGGACAGCGCGAGCGGACAAGTCCATCCTAGATGCGTTCCCGAGGTTGGTTTTCGAAACTCTGCCTGCGCACTCGGTTCTGCTCCGGTCACGCGGCGTCCGACCCTCTTCGACGATCGTTGTGAGCGATCCCCGGGCACTCCTAGTCCGCTCGGAGCACGAAGGAGTGCGGGCCGACGCCGCGGCGAAGCGCAGCGCCGGCCCACGGCGTGACGGGGCCTCGGTCGGGACGCGGAAGAGCGTCCATGGAGTGCCCCTAGGTGTCGATCACGAGCCCGAGGGCCCCGCCACGACCCGGTGAAGAACCGACACGCTTTCCATCCGCTGCGCGAGGCCGGCGTTACGCGGGAAACCGGCGGGAATCCGAGCCACCGCTCTCATTCACGGAGTCGTCGAGGACCCTCCACTGCGCGTTCCACAGGAATCGGACGGGAACCCGAGTCACCGCGGCCGGCGGGCTATCCTCCGACCCCTCATGGCCCCCTCGATGATCCGGCTGACGATCGCGCTCTCGGACGAGGATCGTGGGGTCTGGGACGAGTTCGCGTTGGTCACCGCGGTCCATCCGTCGGAGTCCGAGGACTTCCTGGCCGCGCGCTGTCTCGCCTGGTGCTTGCGCTGGGAGGAGGGCATCAACCTCTCGAACGGAGTCTCGGACACGGATCTGCCGGCGGTCTCGGTGCGGGCGCTCGACGGCGAGCTGACGGCGTGGATCGAAGTCGGCCTCCCCGAGCCCGATCGCATCCACCGTGCGGCCAAGCGCGCGCCGCGCGTCGCGATCTATCCGCATCGGCCGTCCGGACCATGGCGCGAACGCTGTCGCAGCGCGCGTATCCATCGCGCGAAGGAGATCGAGGTCGTCGAGTTCGACCCGGAGTTCCTGCGCTGGGTCGCGAGCACGATGACCGGCCGTTCGCGCTGGGACATGTGGGTGTCGTCGGGCGAGATCCGCATCGCGATCGACGGCGTCGAACGCGCGACGACGCCGCGCGTGGCGATGCTGGACGACACGGGTGGATGAAGGTGTCAGACACGGAAATCCACGACCCCGAGGTCGTGGATTTCCGTGTCTGACACCGATCGCAACAGCGCGCAACTCAGGAGCCCGTGAGTTCGGTGTCGGTCACCGATCGCAAGGATGGCACGGCCGACGTGGCTCGGGCTCTCACGGCACGGCCGAGCGTCGTGGCGTACGTTCTTGGTGTCCGACACCGATCGCAACGGAGCCCGTGAGAGCCTCGCGCGCTCCGACGACACGGTCGACGAACGGGGCGTGGGCGAGCGCGGATTCGTCGCGCGAGCCTGGGCGAGGACCACCGCCGCTGGCGCGTGATCGAAGCAGGCGGCCCCTTCGTTCACGCCGCGTTGGAGCGTAGCTTTCCGACGATGATCCGCACCGCTTTCGCCGCGCTCGCACTCCTCGCGAGCGCGAGCCTCACCCACTTCGCAAGCGCGCAAGTCGCAGCGACGACGCCGAGCCTCGACAGTCTGTACGCCGAGGCGCAGCGTGATCCCGCGGGAGTCGTGCCGTTGCTCGTGGAAGGCAGTCGCGTGCTCGCGACGCTGGCGCCGGATGCGGCACGAAAACTCGGCGACACGCTCGAACCGTTCGCGCGTCGCGCGTTTTTCGGCACGGAGATCCTGCCGGGCATGGAGCGCCTCGGACTCTCGACGCACACGGTCGCGAAGGGCGACACGCCGGTCGCCATCGCCGCGCGTTACGACGTCGGTGCCGGGCTGCTCCCCTATCTGAACGCCTCGTTCGACGCGAAGAAACTGCGCGTGGGACAGCGGCTGAAGATCCTCGACGTCTCGCGCGGGGAGCTGGAGCTCGCCGTCGACCGATCCACGTACCGATTGGCCGCTTGGCGCCAGTTGGCCGAAGGTGGACGCGTGCTCGTGCTGTTCGCGGCCGTCGGCATCGGAGCGGCGGATTCACCGACGCCCACGGGGCACACGCGCATCACGCTGCGCGTGCTCGATCCGCAGTGGACCGACCCGGACACGCGGAACGTGATTCCGGCTGGGGATCCGCGCAACGTCCTCGGTGGATATTGGATCGCGCTCGATCCCGAAGGGCTCGGCGGTCGCCGCGGGATCGGCATCCATGGCTACACGGGTTCGCCTGCGGACGATTGGTTGGAGAAGCCCGGCTCACACGGCTGCGTGCGGATGCTGAGTCGCGACGTGGACCGCGTCTACCATCTCGCGACGGAAGGCACCGTCGTCGAGATGCGGTGAGCGCGGCCACGTTCCGGCCTCAGCCCGCGATTACCACCACATCACCCCTGTCTCCGCCGCGTCGGAGGCGTAGTAGAGCCGCAGCCGCAGTACGTAGGTCCTGCCGGCGTGCAGACGGCGACGGATGAGCGCGTTGCGGTCCTCACCGCTGTCGTCGTCCGCCGTGAGGTAGACCTCGGAGTTGTTGGC
>JAYTBY010000191.1:0-4367 GCA_043736755.1 Planctomycetota bacterium
GGGCGTGTCGCGCACACCTTTGTCGATTCGCCGCCGCCGACGGTGAAGGAGGGTGGCTTGGTGCGCTCCGGCGTGTCACCCGAACTCGACGAACTCCACACGCTCGCACGCGACGCCAAGAGTTGGATGGCGCGCTTCCAGAGCGAGGAGATCGCGCGCACCGGGATGAACGGCCTCAAGGTCGGCTTCAACTCGGTCTTCGGGTACTTCCTGGAAGTGCCGCGCGGTCAGATCGAGCGCGTTCCGACGCACTGGATCCGCAAGCAGACCGTCAAGAACGCCGAGCGCTACGTCACGCCCGAGCTGAAGGAGTTCGAGGAAAAGGTCCTCCACGCCGAAGAACGGGCCCGCGACCTCGAGTTCGCCATCTTCGAAGAGTTGCGCGCTGCTGCTGCAACCGAAATCCCGCGCGTGCTGACGACAGCGCGCGCGATCGGTGAGCTCGACGTCCTCTCCGCACTGGCGCAATGCGCGGCCGAAAACCGCTGGGTTGCGCCCAAGGTCGACGCGAGCGACGTGATCAAGATCGTGGACGGACGTCACCCGATCGTCGAACGCGCGCAACGCGGAGTCGCCTTCGTGCCGAACGACAGCCACCTCAACCGTTCGGACCGGATGGTGACCGTGCTCACCGGCCCGAACATGGCCGGAAAGTCGACCTACATCCGACAGACGGCGCTCATCGTCCTCTTGGCGCAGATGGGCTCGTTCGTGCCGGCTGCCGAAGCGCGCGTCGGCGTCGTCGATCGCATCTTCACGCGCATCGGCTCCGCGGACGACATCGGGCGGCAAGCCTCGACGTTCATGGTCGAGATGCTCGAGATCGCGAACATCCTGAACAACGCGTCGAATCGGTCGCTCGTCGTCCTGGACGAAGTTGGTCGCGGGACCAGCACGTTCGACGGGCTCGCGCTGGCTTGGGCGATCGTCGAACACCTGCACGAGCGCGCGCGCTGTCGCACGCTGTTCGCGACGCACTACCACCAGCTCACGACGCTGGCGATGCGGTTCACGGGCGTCTGCAACAAGAGCGTCGCCGTGCGCGAGTGGAAGGACGAGATCGTCTTCCTGCACAAGATCGTCGAGGGCGGCACCGATCGCTCCTACGGCATCCACGTGGCTCGGCTCGCGGGTGTGCCCGAAGCGCTCGTCGTGCGCGCGCGAGAAATCCTGGCGGAGCTCGAAGAGGACGCCGAAGGCCTCGCGCCGCGGATCGCGAAGGGCGGGAAGCCGCCCGCGGACTCAAGTCGCCAACTGGGCCTCTTCGAGGCGCCGTTCAGCATGACCGAAGAGGAAATTCGCAAGCTCGACATCGATCGACTGACACCGTTCGAGGCGTTGTGCCTCTTGCGCGATCTGAAGCGCAAGCTCCTCTAGCTCGCTGTGATGACTTCGATCCTGCGGCCTGACAACTCCTCGTGGTGCCGCACGGAACTGAGCAGCGCGCAGACCCCGTGAGTGCTTCACCGGCTCGGATGCGTCGACGATGAGCGCTGCGTCGAGCTTTCTCACGACGCGTTGGAGCCTGGTCGTGCGTGCTTCGTCGCCGCAAGAACCGGCCGCGCGTGGCGCGCTCGAAGATCTGTGCCGCATGTACTGGTGGCCGCTCTACGCGTACTTGCGGCGTCGCGGCGTCGATGCCGAGCGGGCAGCCGATCTCGTGCAGGGACTGTTCGTCGAGCTGATCGAGAAAGGTCGGCTGGCGCAGGTCGAATCGGCCCGCGGTCGGTTCCGTGGCTGGTTGCTCGCCGCGTTGAAGTACCACGTCGGTCACGAGAACGAGCGCGCGCGCGCCGCCATTCGTGGGGGTGACGCGCACCACGTCGCGCTCGACGCGGACGAAGCCGACCGGCGTTGGCGGATCGCTTCCGCGACCGAGCTGGATCCCGAGCGCACGTTCGAACGCGCATGGGCGCTCGCCGTACTCGACGCTGCACTTGCGCGCCTGGAGCGCCGCATGGAGCGCGAAGGGAAATCGGCCTTGTTCTCGGCCCTGAAACCGTTCCTCACAGCTGACCCGGACGCTGCGAGCCTCCGGACGATCGCCGAGCAACTCGCCTCGACCGAAGGTGCTGTCAAGGTCGCTGCGCATCGCACGCGCACGGCCTGGCGCGAGGAGATTCGCGCCGAGATCGCGTCCACGCTCGACGACGTGCGCGATCTCGACGACGAAGTGCGCGCGTTGTTCGCGGCTCTCGCGCATTGACTCGTGCAAACGGATCCAGGCGCGCGAATCCGTGTGATGGGGTCTGCGCGTACGAATCAGCGCGGCCAGAGCCACGCGAACGAGCCCGCGGTCAGCGCTGCGTAGACGAGACCGTCCACGAGACCGCGCACCGTCGAGATCCACGGCCGGCCTTTCCAGATCGAGTCGGATGCGCCGCCGAATGCGTAGGCGAGCCACGCTGTCGCGCCGACGACCTGGAAGACTTTCGGGTAGGTCGCGACGTTCGGCAGGGCACTGGCGGCGACATAGCCGACCATCAAGCTGACCACGAAGACGTAGGCGACCCACGCGCCAAGAAACGGGCCGAGTTTCGTCGGTCCGTTCGGACGCAGATACACGGTCCCGATCGGGCCTTGCTCGAACTTCTTCTGCATCGCGGGGTCGGCCATGTCCTTACCGCCCTTGCAGTGCGGTAGGACGTACTGGCCCGGAGTTGGATTCGCGCTTCGAATCGCGGCGCGCACTTCGTCCTCGTTCGCGAACTTGCGGTAGTCGGGTGCGTGCCACTGGATCACCATGTGGATGATCGAGCTCGCGACGAACACGAGCGCGGTGGCGAGAAGGGCGGGGAGAAGGAGCTGTTGCCAGTCGACGAACATGGGGGGGCCTCCGAAGCGGTTCGACCCGATCATCCGCTCGGGAACGAAGGGATGGGCCGGATCTCTGGCCGAGAACCAGATCCGAACACCTCGTAACCTTGCGCCCGGGACCCGTGAGAGAGTCGTGGAGGCCTCCAGGAACCCATGAACTGCCCGCGCTGTCACGCTCTGATCCCCGCCGATGGACCGGGCGGAATGTGCCCGAAATGCCTGCTTTCCGTGGGTTTGGGCGAGCCGGAGGTCGTCCTCACGGCGAGCGGGGATCCAGCGCCCCCGCCGCCGACCCCTCTGGAACTAGAGCCCTACTTCCCACAGTTCGAGATCCTCCGTCTCGTCGGCCGCGGAGGGATGGGCGCCGTCTACGAAGCGCGGCAGAAGGGCCTCGCTCGTTCCGTGGCGCTGAAGATCCTCGCCGCACCGACGCGTGCGGACTCGAGCTTCGAAGAACGCTTCGTGCGCGAGGCTCAGGCTCTCGCGCGCTTGAGCCACGAGAACATCGTGGCCGTGTTCGACGCGGGCCGCGCGGGTCCGCACTTCTTCCTCGCGATGGAGTACGTGGATGGTCCGAATCTCCGCCAGGCCGAACGCGCCGGTCACATCGAACCGGCGCAGGCGCTCGCGCTCGTCGTGCAGATCTGCACCGCGCTCGACTACGCGCACAAGAACGGCATCGTCCACCGCGACATCAAGCCCGAGAACGTGCTGCTCACGCGCGATGGGAAGGTGAAGATCGTCGACTTCGGCCTCGCGAAGGTGCTCGATCGCGCGGCACGTGGACTGTCGCTCACGAGGATGTCGCAGACGATGGGCACGCCGCACTACATGGCGCCGGAGCAGATCGAGCATCCGAAGGACATCGATCATCGCGCGGACATCTACTCGCTCGGGGTAGTTTTCTACGAGTTGCTCACCGGTGAACTGCCGCTCGGTCGTTTTCCGCTGCCGTCGCACAAGGTCACGATCGACGTGCGGCTCGACGACATCGTGATCCGCACGCTCGAGAAGGAGCCGGATCGCAGGTACCAAGCGGCGAGCGAGTTGCGCACGGCCGTCGAGAATGTGGCCACGACGCCGACGCCTGTTCAGCGCGTCGAACAGACGAAGGACGCGCGGCGTTCGTGGTCGCCGTTGCGGTGGGTCGGCGCGATCGCGGCCGCGTGTATCGTGTTGTTCGCTGGGCTGTCCGTCTCACTGCTCTTGAGCGGTCGTCACGTCGAGATCCGCGACCCCGCCGGGGATCCGGTTCCCGGGCAGGCACTGCAGCAAGCGCGTAAGGGAACGTTGCCGGCGGGGTTTTCGCTAGGGCCGGAACTCGAGGGTCAGATCGCGGAGGCCTTACGTGCGTACTGGGCCGCGAGTCCGGCGGCGCCGCGAGCGAGCGTACTGGCACAAATTGCGCCTGATCTACTGCGCTCCGGATCACAGGTCTCGCGCCTCGCGGCACTCGGCTACGTGTTCGCACACGGCGACGCGCGCGACGATACGGATCCGGTGCGGCGCTACGACGAACTCGAGTCGCGCTCCGTCGAGCCGCTCGAACT
>JAYTBY010000192.1:0-1975 GCA_043736755.1 Planctomycetota bacterium
GCGCGTTCTTGCCCGGGTGCTGCATGCGGATTTCGTGCATGTTGTGCCTCGTTCTGTGCTTTCTCCCGGGCAGAAGACACGATTCGGCGCGAGGTGTCCATATGCAGAAGCTCGCGGCGCCCCGTACTCGCGGTCGTCTTCCCGGTGCTCGATGCGGCACTCGCGCCGTTGCGCTGAACCGCCCGCGCGGCGATCCTCCACGGATGGCATCCGCGCACTCGTTCGCGAGCGACAACAACGCTCCGGTCCATCCCGCGATCCTCGAGGCGCTCGGTCGCGCCAACACGGGCCACGTCCGTGCCTACGGTGACGACCCGTGGACGCGCGCGATGGAGGAGAAGTTCCGCGAGCACTTCGGCCCGACCGCGCGCGCGTTCGTCGTGTTCGGCGGGACCAGCGCGAACGTGCTCGGACTCTCAGGCCTGCTGCGACCGCACGAAGCCGTGATCTGTGCCGAGCACGCGCACGTGTCCGTCGACGAGTGCGGTGCGCCTGAGCGCTTCCTCGGTTCGAAGCTGCTGCTCGTGCGCACGACGGACGGGAAGTTGCGTCCCGACGACGTCGTCGCGCGGCTGAAGGGCTTGCGCGACCAACATCACGTGCAACCGAAGGTCGTCGCGATCACGCAATCGACCGAGGTCGGCACGGTCTACACACCGACTGAGATCGCGGCGCTCTCAGGCGTGGCCCGCTCGAACGGGCTCTTCCTGCACATGGACGGCGCGCGCATCGCGAATGCGGCGGCGGCGCTCGGCCTGCCGCTCGCCGCGATCACGACGGATGTCGGCGTCGACGTCCTGTCGTTCGGCGGGACGAAGAACGGAGCGATGGGCGCCGAGGCCGTCGTGTTCCTGCGTGCTGGAATCGGCGAGGACTTCCGCTTCGTGCGCAAGCAGGGAATGCAGCTCGCGTCGAAGATGCGTTTCGTCACCGTGCAGCTCGCGACGCTTCTCACCGACGACCTGTGGCGCGCGAACGCGACCCACGCGAATCGCATGGCGCGCCGACTGGTCGAAGCGGTGCGAGGCCTCCCCGGCGTCGAGTTCGCGCACCCGTCTCAAGCGAACGGCGTCTTCGCGCGGATCCCGCGGGTGGCCGTCGAGCCGCTCCAGGAACATTCGTACTTCTACGTGTGGGACGAGGACGGGCCGGTCGTGCGCTGGATGTGCTCGTTCGACACGCGCGAGTCCGACGTCGACGCGTTCGCGGCAGCGCTGCGCGCGCTGGTGTCGCGTCCCTCGAATCTCGTCCCCGGAACGTGAGGGACGGGGCACTCGTTCAGCGTTCTTCGAGCCCGAGCGTCGCGCGGTAGACGGCGCTCGTCGTACCGCCGAAATCGCACGGCGTTTCACCGGTGGCGCGCCACACGAGATCGGCCGCGTCACCGTCCGTGAGGACGGGCAGGTACCAACGCCCATCGGCTCCCTGCGGCGCGTTCGGATCGTGCGGCGACGGCGTCGCGCCGCGCTGGCGCAGGATTGCGACCGGTCCCTTGCCGGTGAGTGGATTGGGCACGACCCCGAACGCCGAGACGACGAGCGACTCACCCGGCGGACCAAGCGCACCGCCGACGATCGTCTTGCCCGCGATCGCGTGGAGCGCCTGTTGTGCCGCGGCGGACGGATAGGGACCGGAGTAGCCCGGGGTGGCTTCGACGGTGCACGCCGATTGGAAACACGAGACCAGGGAACCGGCCAGGAAGACGGCCACGAGTCGGGGGAGCACTCGCATGAGGGACATAACCTGCGAGGATCGACCGGGTCACCAAAGACCGAACGCATCGTGCCGCAAAGCTTGCGCAAGTCCGAACGTCGTCGCGATACGGAGCGGGGCACGGTTAGCGAAACACGTGCGGGGTGAAGGGGGCTCACACCCTTCACCCCGTACGTGTTTCGTGGACGAGGCTCCCGCTCCTATCCGAAGAACGTGCTCTGCCTCCGTGTCCGTTCAGAGCGCCGGCGGTGTCGATGGCGCG
>JAYTBY010000193.1:0-4358 GCA_043736755.1 Planctomycetota bacterium
TGCTCGCGATGTTGGCCGCACGTGCGTTGATTCTGTCTCCGCGCGAAGCCGAAGCGATTGCGCGCAGCTCGCGATGGATCGTGGACAACGTTCAAGCACTCCTGCTCGACCCATCCCTGGCCGTCGTTCACGAGGGCGGCACGGCACTGGCTTTCGAGGTCGGCGAGACCGCGCGCGGAATCGGCATCGCCGCGGCGCGTTCGTTGCGCGCAGCAGAAGCGGGCGGCGCGGAGATCGTGAACCTGCGTGAGTCCGCGCGCCGTGCGCAGGTCGACGTCGTGCGCGCGGCGCGTGCGTCCGCACCGGACGCGCTGCGCGACGCCATCGAGCGACGCGACGTGGCACAGCGTGATTTGCGCACGCATGTGGCCGCGGTAGAGGCCGCTCCGCGCGCGATCTCCGTGGCGGCACTCGCTGTTGAACTCGGCCCCGACGAAGCCGCTGTGAGTTGGCGCGTGCGCACTCGGGCTTGCGACGACCACGCGTTCGACACGGCCACCGAGGAGTCGCTGCTCGCCTTCGTGGTGCGCCCGGACGCCACGGTGGATTGGGTCGACTTGGGGCAACTCGACGAGATCGCTGCGGCCTGTCGCGCGTGGCGCGCGGAACTCGTGAACGTCCGGCCCGATGCTCTGGCGCTGCGAGTCGCGGGCGAGCGTGTGCGGCGTTTCGTGATCGATCCGCTGCGAGCGCTCACGCCCAGCGCGCGACGCTGGCGCGTGGCGATCGATGGACCGCTGCTCAGCGTGCCGCTCGATGCCCTGCCGGATCCGGGCGCGCGCGGCGACGAACTGCTGGGCGACCACCTGCGCCTCGTCACCGTCTGGTCGTTCGAGACCGAGACTTCGCCCACGCTCATGGGCCGGGACGGCGCACTCGTGCTCGTCGGAGACCCTGATTTCGGCCGGCCGCCAAACGGCGCGACGCCACGTTGGCCGACTCTCTCCGCGACGGGCGGCGAGATCGATGCGGTGGCCGCGATTCGGCGCACGGCCGCGGGCGAAGACTCGGTCGTCCTGATGTTGCGCGGGGGCGAAGCCAGCGTGCAGAGCCTCACGCAGCGCGCGACCTCGGCGCGTTGGCTGCACGTCGCGACGCACGGTGCGTTCGACGAGGACGACGGGCCGGGAAGTCTGCTCACGAGTGGGGGCCTGGAACTGGCCGCGGAACACGCACGCTCGTTGCGCGCGCTCGCACCGATGCTCCGTTGCGAACTCGTCCTAGCCGGCGCGAACGTGGATCGCGAGGCGACGTTGACGGCCGAGGAAGTCGGTTCGCTCGACCTGTCGAGCTGCGAACTCGCGGTCCTCTCCGCCTGTGACACGGCGCGCGGGGAAGTCATCAATGGTCAAGGAGCCGCGTCGTTCCAGCGCGGTCTCATGGGAGCCGGCGCGCGCGCGTGCGTGACGTCTCTCTGGCGCGTCCCGGACGAGGCGACGCGCGAGCTGATGACGCACTTCTACCGCGGCGTGTGGCAGGACGGACTGGCGCCGGACGTGGCGCTCTGGCGCGCGAAATGCGCACTGCGCGAGCGCCGAGCACCACCGCGCTCCTGGGCGGCCTGGGTGCTGGCGACTTCGTTCGTCGAGTGACGCTCAGCGGTTCGCGATCGGCCTTGGGTTCTCGGCCCGGCGGCGCGCGCTGGATCCCGCTCGGAACTCTCCGCGAATCCAGGAAAGGCGCGCACGGGCCGTGCCTCAAGGCCTTCAACCGGCGCCTCTGCGTCGGCCGAGTCCCATCCGCTGCTGCTTGCCGGAGCACGAGCTCCATCCAGGTCCCCATGTCTGACTGCGCGCATCGATCGCCTTGGTTCACCTTGGCCTTGATCTCCTGCATCCCAACCGTCTCACGCGCGAGCGCCCAAGCGCTGGTCGAGAAGATCCCGCGGGCGATCCCGACGCTCGCGGACGTCAAGACGCCTGCCTCGGCCATGACGGCCGGGCCGAGCCGGATCCCTGTCGGGCCCGCGCGGCCGAGCACCGTGCCGAGTGCCGTGCCGAGTGCCGTGCCGAGCGCGCTGGCGAGTGTGGTCGGCCTGAAGTCTCGGTCGGCGCCCGAAGTCCCCGCTCGTGATCGGCGCTTCGAGCGCGTGCACGTCGCCGAGCACGGGGACGGCACGATCTGGGCGCGGGGCCGCGACTACAAGGCCAGCTTCGCCGCGGACGGCATCACGTTCGTGCCGTTCTTCGGATCGAGTGCCGAGAAGAACCATCCCGTGCGCTTCACGCTCGACGAGGCGCGTGTCGAGGGCGGCGCACTCGAGATCGACAGAACGGCCGTGCCCGTCCTCTCCGCGGATCGCGTCGAGTTCCAGCGCGGTGCGTTCGTCGAGCGCTGGAATCTGGGCGTCGATTCGATCGAGCAGCAGTTCGTGATCGACGCGCTCGCGCCGACGGGCGACCTCGTGCTCGAGATCGCCGTCGAGACGGATCTGCTGCCGATCGTCGTGCACGAGAGCCTCCACTTCGGATGCGCGCTCGGCCGAGTCGTGTACGGCACCGCGACCGCGATCGACGCTCTCGGTCAGCGTTTCCCGGTCACACGGACCTGGACCGGCAGCGGAATCGAACTGCGCCTCGATCGCGCGGCTCTCTTGACCGCGCAGTTCCCCCTCGTCGTCGATCCCGTGGTGTCCACGACGACGTTCGATTCGTCCTTGGCCGACGACCACGCGCCGGACACGGCCTACGAGGCTGCGACCGACACGTACCTCGTCGTGTACGAGGAGGACTACTCCGCCCTCGATCACGATGTGTACGCGCTCCATCTGGACGCGAACGGAACGCCGCTCTTCGGCGGCTACCTCGACTACACGACCGACGACTGGCGTCGGCCGAAGGTCGCGAGCAACGCGCTGGCGCAGAACTTCCTGTGCGTGGCCGCGGTGACGCCGGTCGGCGGCGGCTTGCGTCGGATTCGCGGCGCGACATTCGCGGCGGCGACGAGCACGCCGGGCGCTCAGTTCACGATCAGCGGTGCGGAATCCGGCGACAAGCTGAACCCCGATGTCGGCGGCGATCCGCTGCTCGTGGGGCCGACGTACTACTTCGTCGTGTGGCAGCGTACGTTCTCCGCGAGCGACGAGGACGTGCACGCGCGGCTCGTGAACGCGAACGGCACGACGGCGTCGGGCGTCGTCTTCGTGGACAACACGACCGCGACGATCGACACGCTGCCCGCGATCTCGAAATCGGACGGCGGGCCGCCCTTCCAAACGCAGAACTGGACGATCGTGTGGCAGCGGCTCGACACCTTCTCGGGTGAGCAGCGCATCTTCGGCGCTCAGCGTCTGTGGGACGGCTCGGTGACCCACGCGACGTTCCCGATCGATCAAGGTGACGACTGCTTGGCGCCCAGCGTCTCGTCCTTGCTCGACTTCGGCGGTTTCGAACGCGCGTACATGGTCGCTTTCCAAGTGCGCGGTCAGCAGCAAGTCGATTGGGACGTGCTCGGCGCCGTCTTCGAAGGCACGCAGTTCGTCACGGGCACCGACATCGGGAACTACATCGATCCGGCCACGAACTCGAGCGAGCAGATCCGTCCGCGCGTCGATTCCGACGGCTGGCACTTCTCGGTGACGTGGGCGCAGGAGTACGCCGGCGGCAACGCCGACTGGGACATCTTCGTCGCCGACATGGTCTACGCCGCGGGCTACCCGTTCGTCGCCTCGTGGGACACTTTCGCGTACACGTCGTCGCAAGAGCTGGCTCCGGCGATCACCTCGAAGTACAGCGGTGGCGGCGCGCGTCGACGCTATCTCGCGGCCTGGGACGTCTTGGACCAGTTCACGCCGGGTGCCGTGCGTGAAGTCTGGACCGGACTGTGGGACGGCGGCGAAGGCGGGTTCGCCGATTCGTTCTGCACGGGCGACGGGAACGGGAATGCCTGTCCGTGCGCGAACTACGGATCGCTCGGCAATGGCTGTGCGAACTCTGTGAACTCGAACGGCGCACACCTCGCGTACGCGGGCAATCCGTGGGTCGGAAACGACTCGTTCACGTTGCTCGGTAGCGGCATGCCGGACACAGCGACGCTCTACTTCCAGGGCACGGCGCCGGCCGGCATGTGGAGCGGCGTCGTCTTCGGTGACGGGCTGCGCTGCGTCGCCGGCTTCACGATACGCCTCGGGACGAAACTGAACGTCGGCGGAGCGTCGCAGATCCCCGAAGCCGGGGACCCGACGATCTCGTCGCACTTGATCATGCTCTCGTCGGGCGTCCAGTACTTCTACCAGGCGTGGTACCGCAACGCAGCCGCGTACTGCACGACGTCGACGTTCAACTTGACGAATGGTCTGCGTGCGATCTGGGCGCCGTGACTCGCGGGCTGGCTCGGCGGTTCGCTGACAAGGCGAACCG